>CAKXAF010000102.1:0-3836 GCA_934869045.1 uncultured Nitrososphaerota archaeon
GGGGAGACCTACATTAAGCAGATGCAGGACAACATTGCAAAATATGAAAAGTAATCAGGCAAACGGATAAACGGGCGCCGGGCGGGCTCTTCGCAAAGAACCGTCCGGCACTTTTTATGAAAGGGGCGGAAGATATGCATACGCAATGGATCGATGCGCTGGAATTTCAGGAGTACGGAGGTTTTCACCCCGAAACACAGTTCGTGCAGGAGATGGGGCAGGGATACCTTCTGGCTATGGAGGTGCCCGGGATTCCGGTCGCGCCGGCCCGGACTGGTTTTCATGTTCCGGAGGAGGGCATGTACCGGATCTGGGTCCGCTGCAAAAATTGGCTCAGGCAGGCATCCCCTGGAAAACTGCGAGTGCTGGTGGACGGCCGGTACCTTCCGCGGGAACTGGGCGCACTGCCGACAGAGCAGTGGAGCTGGGAGGCAGCCGGCGACCTTCACCTTCAGCCGGGCGCACACCAGCTGACAGTGGAAGACACCACTGGATATTTCGGGCGGTTTGCGGCGGTAGTGGTGACCAGTGATATGGATTTTACCCCGGAACATAAAGTGGAGCGGCTTTGGAAGGAACGGGCGTCTCTGCGCGGAGAGCCTCTGGAGCCGGAGGAACGCGGAAGCTGGGACGTCATTGTAGCGGGCGGCGGTCCTGCAGGGGTTCCGGCAGCGATTGCCGCCGCACGAAAGGGTCTAAAGGTGGCCCTTGTCCATTCGCGGCCCGGGCTTGGGGGCAACGCCAGCGACGAAGGGACTGTGGGATTCGACGGCGCGTACTGCCACCATCCCTATATGCGTGAAACAGGCATTGCAGAGGAAATCCGGCGGATTCACGACCACAACGGACTGACCAGGGAGGGTGCGCTGCGCACTCTGGCAGAGCGGGAGGAAAACCTTGTGATTTTTTATAATCAATTTGTCATGGATGCCTGTACACGGGATAACCATATCGAGTCCATCGTATCCATTGACTGTCAAAGCGGTCGTTTCTACCGCTTCTGTGCCAAAATGTTCATCGACTGTACAGGAGACGGATGGCTCGGCTACTGGGCCGGAGCTAAATACCGCCTAGGCCGGGAGGCAAGATGGCAGTATGACGAACCACTGGCCCCGGAGTCCCCGGATAATCTCACCATGAGCGGATGCCTGATGGGGTCAATCCGCGCACAGCAGATCTTGGGCTATTACGCGGAGGACGCCGGAGAGCCGGTGGCATTTACCGCGCCGGATTGGGCGGTTCATCTGCCTGAGGGAAGCGATCTCCATCGGTTTCCCGGACGCCTCCACACGGGGGAGTGGTGGGTCGAAAACCCCACGGATATGGACGATCTCTGGGAGCAGGAAGCTATCCGCGACGAGCTGCTGCGGCTGAACCTCGGCTATTTCCACTGGCTGAAGAACAGCTACGAGCGGAGGGATCTGGCAAGGAACCTGCGGTTGACCGGGTTTGGCGGTTATACCGCTCGGGGGTAAACCCGCCGCCTCATCGGGGTTTATGTACTGACATAACACGACTGTAGGGAGGGCCGCCGTTTTCCGGACGCCGTTTCCTATTGTGGCTGGAATATCGACGTTCATCATCCCAGAGGAATTTATTCCGGTGGGGAGGGGCCGTTTTATGCAGGGTATCCTATTCCGATCACAGAGATTCCCTACCGATGCCTATACTCCAAAAATATTGAGAACCTGTTTATGGCGGGGCGCTGCGTCAGCGTTAGCCATCTGGCCCTGGGGACGGTCCGGGTGGAAAATACGCTGGCTACGCTGGGGCAGGCTGCCGCTACCGCCGCCTATCTTGCCATCCGCTGCAATACAACGCCCCGGGGCGTCGGAGAAAATTACCTGGAGGAGCTCCAGCAGACCCTTTTACGGGACGATCTATTTATCCCCTCTGTCCGCAGTAAGGATCCTCACGATCTTGCCCGGACAGCCGCCGTTTGGGCCAGCAGCTTCAGCAGGACCGAAGGCTTTACCCGAAAAAAAGGCGTTCCCGGGGATTGGATTCCTCTGGACCGCCGCCGGATCATGAGCTGTCCGGTAAGAAAACCACCGGAGTTTGTGGAAGCCTGTCTCCGCAATGAAAGCGCTGTGCCAGTGCCGGTCCGTGCTTTGCTGGCTGTTATGGCGCATCCCGGTGATTATGAGCAGATGACCATAACCGAACAGACGGAGGTGACGGTGCCTGGCAGCTATTGCGGCTATGTATCCATTCCCTTCGCCGTTGTTCCGAAGGAGGGAGCCATGGGACTGCTTTTGGAACCGGCGGAATCTATCAGCTGGCGGGAAATCCGGTTTGCCTGCGACGGGCGCCAGCGGGGTGAGCCGATCAACGCTTACCGTTGGAACAGTGACTTTTCCAACACCTATGATGTGCGTTTTGAGACAGAAGTACTGCCGTTGGCGGACTGCCGGCCGGAAATGGCGGTAAACGGGTGTAGCCGGATCTGCAGCGCGGAGGAATACGGTTGGGTCTCAGATCCGTTGGAACCTCTGCCGCAGCAGCTGACCCTGGAATGGACGGAGCCTCATAACATAGGCCAGATCCAGTTAGTATTTGATACGGATCTGACCAATCCGTCCTACAGCTATCTTCGTCAGGCAGATGCAGCCGGAACTGTCAGAGATTACACTTTGGAAGCCCGTTGTGGTGACACCTGGAAGACCGTATGGAGCGAAAAAGGAAATTATCAGAGACGGCGCCTTTGTGAAATCGCGGAATCCGGCGTCAGCGCGGTTCGGATCACGGTAGAGGCAACGTGGGGCAGTCCCAGCGCACGGATTCTGGAAGTGCGGGTGTACGAGCGGGAGAATTAACAGGAGGAGATCATGACAGAACTGACTTCGCGGGATCGGCTGACCCGGCTGTTTGATGGAAAAGAGATCGACCGTGTCCCCATCTGGCTGCTGGCGCCGTATCATCGTCTGGGCTGCTATGCAGACATCTATGAGGAGCCGGCATACCGGCAGCTTCTTCCGTATATCGAGCGCTATTGCGATACCCTGGACCGCAGGGGATTTTCCACTGGCTTTTGCTATAACGGCAACCCGGAAATTAAAACCGAGACTCAGAGGGAGGCGGATGGCAGCTGGACGGCCACTGTCCGCTACCGGGATCTATGCTTTCAGCGGGGCACTAGCTACCGGGGCGGCCATACAACGGTGCGGTATTGCCTGGAATCGGCGGAAGAGCTGCAAAAAATCCTGGAAATTCCCTACCAGCCGCCGGTGCCGGACATCAGCCGATACTGGCAGGAAAAGGAGGAACTGGGTAGCCGCGGCATGATGATGATTGATGCCGGAGACCCTCTGGGTCCCCTGTACCATTTGATGAGCGCAGAGGAGTTTTCTGTTTCCACGATCACGGATTATCCGCTTCTGCTGGATTTTCTGGACGAGATGAGCAGGCGGGTACTTGCCTTTTACCAGTATCTGCTGGAACGGGATATCGGCGAGGTCTTTTTCATCGTGGGAGCCGAATTTGCCGGGCCGCCGCTGGTCAATCCGGCGCGGTTCCGGGAAATGAGCGTCCGTTACGTCAAAAGGATCGTGGATTTGATCCGAAGCTATGGAAAAAAATCCATCGTTCACTACCATGGCCAGCTCTATGACATTCTGGATGGCATCCGTGAGGTGAATCCGGACGGGCTGCATACGATTGAGGCTCCTCCCATTGGGAACTGTACCATTTCTCAAGCTCGACAGGCACTGGGAGATATGATCCTCATTGGAAACATCCAGTACGACGATCTGGTGCGCCTGAACCCGGAGAAGGTCAGGGAACTGACCAGGCAGGCAGTGGAGGAGGGGAAATCGGGAAGATTCATTCTTTCCCCC
>CAKXAF010000102.1:3846-8637 GCA_934869045.1 uncultured Nitrososphaerota archaeon
AAAATTTCCCCTCATACCATAGAGAATTACCGTACGTTCATCGAAACAGGCATCCGGTATGGCGCTCTGAAATAGGAAGGCCATAAGGTGGAAATCCACGCTAATTCTGCATCCCCAGGCAATTCTATCAGCAGACTGCCCAGCGCTGCCCGGATAATGAACAGCAAGCAGTTCTGGCATTTATCCCAATAAAGGAACAGGAGCTCGCAAAAGCGGCTCCTGTTCCTTTATTGGGATAAATAATGTTACCTCCCCAACACCGATTTTGTTGGAAAGTCCGTTGTAATGTGAATATGAGGAAAAAGTAACTGGACCAGCCTTTCTGAAGAAAATTGCAGCGGTTTTGCAATTATTTAAAAGGGACATCATCGGGAAGAGAGGGCCCCCTCTGCTCCAAAGCCCTCCGCATTCCAAATTTTAAGAAAAGATTGGAAAAATATAAAATTTCAGGTATAATAGAGATAGTTCCGATTGATATCCCCATGCCGCAGCTGCTGTCAAATCACAGTTCGGAAAATCCCGTGGTATTTATCCGCCTCTTTTGACGCGTCTGCTGAATTGCATGAAAGGAGCGTTTATGTTAAACGAAAATGGATCAAAGCAGCAAACCATTAAGGAACGGAACCGTGCGCTGGTTCTGCAGTCCGTGCTCAATCAGAATATCATCTCCCGCGCGGAGATCGCGCGGCAGCTGGGGTTGACCAAAACCACCCTTACGAATATCGTTAACGAGCTGATCGCCGATGATATCCTGGTGGAGTCCGGTACCGCAGCCTTCTCTTCTGCGGAAAATGCCCCGGTAATCGGGCGCAAATCCATTGGACTGGAGCTCTCGCCAAAAGCCCCGCTGGTTTGCGGTTTCCTGATTCAGAGGGGAAACCTCCATGTCATCCTCTCCGATCTGCAGGGTAAGCTGGTGGCCGATCAAAAGTACACCTATATCGGGCTGATCTCTCCCGATGAATTCCGGAAAAGGCTTGAGGAGCTTTTTCATCAGATACGCATTCAAAACGGCCAGCCTCTGCTGGCAGCAGGGATTTCCTGCATCGGGCCGCTAAATATTGTCGAAGGCAAGCTCTTAAATCCCCATCACTTTTTTTCCGTTCCATATGAATGTGAGATCGTTTCTTTTGTCTCGGAACTCACAGGCGTTCCCACCTATTTGTGCAATGATGCTACGGCGGGCGCGATTGCGGAAAAGCTGTTCGGATTGGGCCGCAATGAGGACAATTTTGTTTACATTTCTACTTTCAACGGGATCGGCGCGGGGTTTTATCTGGATAATAAGCTCTATAACGGGGAGGTCGGCCAAAATGGTGAGCTAGGGCATATGTCCATTAATTTTATGGGACCGAAATGCGTTTGTGGGAACAACGGCTGCCTGGAGCTTTATACCGATGTCCAGAGCATCATAGACGGCTATGATCATTTAAAGGAGTTCCTGCCGGACCATCCTCTTTTTGCAAAGCGCGGCAATACGATTTTTGATCTATTGTCGTTGATTGACAACGACGATGTTCTGGCAATGGCCGTTATGAGCGAATACTGCAAATATCTGGAATGTGCTGTTTCAAACCTGATCACACAGCTTAACATCAACCTGGTGATTTTGGCAGGCTCTTTGAAAACAACAAATCACTTTTTCGAGCATACCTTGATGCATATGATCAACAAAAGGGCATTTACGGCGAAATTCCGGAAGAATCTTGTGGTGAAGTCCCCATTTGGACTGGATTCTCCTCTTTATGGCAGTGTCGGCATTGTCATTGACAAAATCTTTAACGGGGAAATTTATCCCAAGATTTCATGATGAGAAGCGGCAGGCTGCTGGAGAATATGCCACAGGAGGCTGCTTCTGCCCTGAAAAGCAAAACGCCCGTCAGCTTTAGCTGACGGGCGTTTCTGCAAAAAGCACCAACTCTTTTCCCAGACAATACTATATCATAAAGGCGGTGCAGATTGTGTCGAAGTCTGTCTCAACAAAACAAAAACGCCCGAAATCCTGCGAAAAAGGGATATCGGACGTTCCTGTTGGGAAAAAGATGATGGATTGTTGCTGAAATCAGTTTATCAAATGAAAGGGGAAAAATGCGTCGCAATCTGTCGATAAAAACATGTCCAACAAAAATTAAAATAATAGTCATATTTTTGACAGAAATGTTTGTTTTTTTCACAGCGAAATCACATCGGGTGCTTACTCTGCATCGGCGCAGTCGTAATGATTTATCTCTGCATATACGATTTCATGTCCGGGTCTTCTATTTTGTGAGCTTTACAGAGGGAATCATGCGGAATTCACCCGGCGCCAGAGTAACCTGCTCTTCTGTGCCGAATTGGTGGAGCCAGAAGATCTTCTCCTGGTCGAAATCGATATTGTAAAGGCAGATTTTTCCACCATCCGGGAAGTAGCTGAAGGCGACGTATTTGCAGGTTTCGCCAGGAGCCTTCCGGTCGTCGGTGATGTAGACGTAGCCGCGGCTCTCGTTGGCAATAGCGCGGTAGATGCAGCCGATCATCCCCGCTGAATCCATGACGCCGCCGGGGCCCTCGTCCAAATCTGAGGCGCCGGGATAGGCCCAGGTGTTCAGGAAGTAGCACTTTCCCTTTCCATAGCGGTGAAGCGTCAACACCGGCCGCCCGATTTCGTCATCAGTGATCAGTACTTCCAACCCCGGGTCCACAACTTCAATGTTGCCAACCGGCACGCCCAGGATCCCAAACCGCCGGGGAAAATCACATTCCAGCTGGTGAGAACCCTGGGGGACCATAGCCCAGTAAATGTTGTCGCCCCGCCCCAGAACCTTGACGCCGCACAGCTCACTGAAGTCGCCGCCGTTGACCAGATCCTCGGTGGTGAAGGCGAAATTTCGGGTCTCATCGGTGGCAAGCTGGGGGATGGATATAAAGAGCGTCCCGCCTCCCGCTACGTATTCTTTGAGAATCTCATACTGCTTCTGGGAGCAGGTGTTCCAGCCGGTGAACAGCAGGGCCTTGTACTGGCTGAGCAGGAACTCTGCCGTGATCTCGTCGTAGGCGAAGGAAACCACATCCACCTGTCCGTAGGGCGTGCCGGAAAGGTGAATGTTGACATAGGGCTTGAGCACCGGCACCTCTGGGAAAAAGACCTCCCGGGCCAGCTTCCAGCCCCGTTCCGGAGCGCCCTGGAACCAACTGGGGTTCTGCACCGCCACGTCGTAAAGGCCGCCGATGGTGTAGCTGTGATTGTAGCGGGCCGAAGTCAGATCCAGATTGCCCTTGGCCAGAGCGACGGTGGTTTCCGGCTGGCCGTCGGGAGTACCGTTTTCCTTGACAAAATCCCAGAAATCCGAGATAACCTCCCGGTATTTGCGGCAGACAGGGGAACGGTAGTCCGCCGTGGGAAAGTAGGGCCGGGCTTCATCCAGATATTCCTTGAGCTTCTCCGGCTCTTCCTGCGCAATCCGTCGGGCGTCGCCCCACCCGATGATGCCCCAGTGCTCCCGGGCGGAGTGGGGCATGAGCAGCCGCGGGGAATCGGGGGACAGGGTGTGTTCGACAAACCAGTTGCCGGATTCGTTGATGATCATCTTGCTTCCGGCCATGTATTTGAGGTAGAAGGCCGCCCGGAGGGTGTCATAGCGGTGGGGCGCACTGTTGGGCTGCCAGTCGTAGTGCTCATGAGCCAGATGGGACCCCCACATAGGAAGCCCGTGCTGCCGGTAGAGTCCTCGGGAAAGGGCGCTGGAGAAGTTCAGGCTTGGGAAGGCGAAATCCTCTACTACCGGCATATCCGCCCCGCCCAGGACCTCATAGTCCAAATGGAAATCACTGGAGGTGGCCATGACGAACTTCCAGCCCTGCTCCTTGCGTCCCTGAGCGTGATCCTGCACCTCTTTGAGCAGATGGTCCGCCAGGGTTCGGAGGGTCAGCTTTCCGCCGCACTCCTCTCGGAGGCGCTCGGTGCTGTTGAGACCGGTGGAAAACCGCTCTCCGAAATCATATCCGAGGTAGTGGTCACCGCCTTCCTCTACCATTTTAGGTATCCATTGCTGGTCGGAGTCCGTATAGATCAGCGCCGTGTAGAGCCCCCGCTTTTTGGCCTCCTGAATGAAGCGGAGGAATCCTGCGCCTTTGCGATCCTGGTAGCGGTCAAAGACATCCTGATATTCGTTAACCGTCAGGTTTTTAAAGTGGTCCCAGTCCGGCGCCGGAATATCTATTCCCACTCCGGGAAGGTCGTAGACCCATTCGCCCACCAGGCGCGGAGAAAAGCCTCTGGGAATTCCCCACAGCTGGACGAGATTGCCCTGATTGTCGCTGAGAACCTTATCCAGCAGCTCCAGAGGGCTGAAATACTGGCACTGCCAGCTGTAGTGGCCCGTCATGGTGCAGAGCAGCGTGTCGGTGTCGGTGGGATAAATTCCGGAACCGATAAAAATCCCCTCTGGGGGAAGCTTGATTTCAGGCATAAAAGCCCCTCGCTTTCGATTGAATATAAAATAGATGCAGATTATGCCAGGCAGATCTCGATGCCGGCGTCCCGCAGCTTTTGGAGCTCGCCGGTGTTTGCAGAGGCATTGGTGACCAGGCAGTCCACCTGGCTGATATCCGTCACATAAGAAAAGCTCTCCGCCCCGATTTTGGAAAAATCCGCGGCGACGATGTTCCGTTCCACCCGCTCCATCATCATTTTGTTGATGGCCACCTCTTGAAAATAGTAAGTGGTCAGCCCCTTTTCCAGGCTGATTCCGTCGATGGAGAGAATCAGCTTATCCGCCCGGTACTTGCGCAGCTGGGCCAGGGCATCGTCTC
>CAKXAF010000103.1:0-4508 GCA_934869045.1 uncultured Nitrososphaerota archaeon
GCTCCGGACCGCCGCCTGCTCCAGGGGCCGCAGAAAATCCTCCTGTTCCATCCGCTGTCCCCCAATCAAAGCGTCTGCTCAGCGGTCTCCTCCAGCACAAAATCCACGTTCCCGGCGTTGACGTCCGCACCGGTGCAGCGGACCCGCACTCGGTCTCCCATCCGGAACCGTCTCCCGGTGTGGACGTCGGTCAGCTGAACCGCACCGTCGAAGAAATACTCTCCGCTGGGCAGATCGTCCATCCGCACCAGGCCTTCCACCGTATTGGGAAGCTCCACATACATCCCAAAGGATGTCACCGACGAAATCATGCCGTCAAAGCACTCGCCGACCCGGCCTTTCATATACTCCGCCTTATAGCAGTCCTCGCAGTCCCGCTCCACCTGCATGGCCGTCAATTCGGCTGCACTGGACTGAGAGGCCGCCCGCACCGCAAATTTCCCGAACTGCTTCTGCAGCGCCCGCGCCGGCTCTCCCCGGACCAGTGCGCTGAGAATGCGGTGGATGGCCAAATCTGGGTATCGCCGGATCGGGGAGGTGAAGTGGGTGTAATCCTCCAGGGCAAGCCCGTAGTGGCCCACCGGGTTTTCACTGTATTTTGCCTTGGCCATAGCCCGGAGAACCAACTGATTGATGACCGGCGCCGTGCTCATCCCTTTCGCCTGCTCCAGCAGCTCTGCCAGGGCGGCGGCAGGCACCCGGCCCTTGAGCATAGAGGCGCCGAGGCCCAAGCTTTGCAGCGTCTCCCGCAAAGAGGCGATCCGCTCCGGATCCGGGTGCTCATGGATGCGGTAGACAAAGGGAAGCTCCAGCCGCCGGGCCAGCTTTGCCGCCGCCTCGTTGGCCAACAGCATGAATTCCTCAATGATCAGCTCCGATTCCCCGCGCTCCCGAGGCTTTACATCCAAAATCCGACCGTTTTCGTCCAGAATCAGCTTACTTTCCGTTGATTCGATCTCCGGCGCACCCCGCTCCCGCCGGTTTTTTCGCAGAAGATCCTTGAGCTCCCGCATCAGGGGCAGAACCTGCAAAACCTCCCGATACTTTTCCAGCAGTTCTGGCGGCTCCTCCCCGGCCAGCAGCCGGTTCACCTCGCCGTATACCCCCTTGACCCGGGAGCGGATCACCGACTTTCGGAAATCATAGTCCACCAGCCGCCCGGAAGCGTCCAGGGTCAGAACGGCGGAGAAAGCCAGCCGGTCCTCTCCGGGATTCAGGGAGCAGATACCGTTTGACAGCTCTTTGGGCAGCATCGGCACCACCTTGTCAGCATAATAGATGCTGGTCCCCCGGGCGAAAGCCTCCCCGTCCAGCAGGGAGCCTTGCCGCACGTAGTGGGAGACGTCCGCGATGTGCACCCCCAGCTCGTAGAACCCGTCGTACCGGTGCAGGCTCACCGCGTCATCCAAATCCTTGGAGTCCGCGCCATCGATGGTAAAAATCCGTTCCGACCGGAAATCGGCCCGGCCGTCCATTTCCCGGTCGGAAAGGCCCCGGTGGGCGAGATTCCGCGCCTCGTCCAGCACCGCTGCCGGAAACTCCGCAGAAATCCCCCTGGCCTCCAAAATCGCGCCGCAGCATCCCGCCGCCAGATTGGCCGGGCCAAAGCTTTTGAGAATCCGCGCCTGGTGATCCCGATGGCTCTCCCCGCGCCGGATGATTTCCGCCAGAACCTTGTCACCGTCCGCAGCGCCCGCCGTGTCGCCGGAGACCCATAGATCGATGTTCCCCAGCTCATCCGGCCGTATAAAATTCCCCTCCGGCAAGACTCGAAGGATCCCGGAAAACGGCTGCGTGTTTTCCTCCAGGATCGTTCGAACCTCTCCTTCCGGAAGCCCTCCCCGCCCAGAGGACAGCCGCAGAAGCACCCGGTCTCCGGCCATGGCGCCCTTCAGACGGCTCCCCAGCACAAAAACTTCACCGCCCTCCGGCGCCAGCTCCGCAAAGGCATAGGTGCGGTTCAGCCGCTTAATCACTGCCGGGCGCAGTCCTTTGGACCCGGCGGCGATCAGCCGCTTTTTCTTTTCCAAAACAATGCCCTCCCGCCTGCATTGCTCTACCGCGGCGCGGAACTCCTTGCTTTCCTCTTTTTTCACCTTGCATTTTCCGGCAAGCTCTTTAAACGTCAGGCCCTTTTTTCCGGCTTTCTCTAGCGCCAGCTGGATCCGTTTTCTCCACTTTTCCATTTCGTTTCCCTTCCAATTCATGAAAAAAGGGCCGTCCCGATCACACCAACGCAGCATCATGCGGATTCCGCACAAATGGGCCGCGTTTCCGTCCGATCAAGACAGCCCCACATCACTTTTCCCGTCTTACTTGATGTAAACGGTGAACACGCTAACCAAAAGCGTTACCACAAAGAACGCGATGGCCGCGTATTTTGTGATCTTTGCCAACATGGCATCCAGCGTCCGGCCGGAGTTTTTCCCGAGGTAGGAATCGCTGATGCCGCCGGTAATCGATTGTGCGCCGTTATCCTTGCTCTCCTGGAGCATGACCAGCACGATCAGAATAATGCAGGCGATCAGCAGGATCGATCCGCCGATAATTTCAAACACATTCATCTTTCTTTGACCCTCCGCAGTTTTTGATACGTTTATTCGTTCCAACGCCTGTTTTCAGTCAGGCAGACGATTCGCGTTTATAGTATACCATATTTTGCAGCCTTGTGCAAGGGGCCTGACGAAAAAAATGCAGTTCCAAGGTCAGGGAACAGGCTGATATTCCGAAGCCGACAAAATAAGCGCCCGTACGTCCTCCACATATTCCGGGAAGACCAGATAATTGACGCTTCCAATAATCACCACATCGCTGCCTTCCTCTGTAAGACGGATCTGCGTCACCATCTGCATCAGGGCCTGGTACTGCTCCGCCGTCAGCGTTACAAACAGCGGCTCATAGCAACTCTCCTCCATCTCGTAGGAGCCGGCGTAAGGATCCTTGCTGTATTCCGTGCAGAGGGCAAACCGTCCCGCATGGTAAAAAATTCCCGCGTCCCGCTGGGGGTATCCCATCACCGCATCCCGTTTCTCCTGAGGGATGTATCCAACCACCGTCCCTTCATAGGCATTTGTCTGGAGTTTGGGCAGCGCGTCCCACTGCCGGAGCAGAGCCAGCGTGTTCCCATCGCTGTCATAGATCTCACAGGAGCCTGTGGAGTAGTTCCAGTACCCTTCGGGCTGCCATACCCGCATGGACAGCCGGTAAACCGGAAGCGCCTCGGGGGCGGCCAGGAAGCCGGAGGGGCGGCCTGACATGTCCAAGCGCATCGCATCCTGCAGCTGGGTAATCTGAAAAGAATCCAGTTCCACATTGGAATACCCGCTGAAAGAAACCGAGCTGATTTCCAAAACTCCGCTGTCTGCCTTCAGGCTTGCAAGATCTGCTTCAAAGGAAGCCGTCCGGTATTCCTGCGTTTGAAGCAGCCGGTAAAGGGGCTTCGTCAGAACAAAGGGATAATTTGAATAGTGCCGGGCCATGGTCCGGCCATTTTTCAGCTCGTAGGTGAGCTGGACCGAACCGCCCGTGCCATACTCGGATTGCGCATAACGCCCGTCGTCAAATAAATAGCGGTCATAGCCGTCCCGCAGCATCAGCATACGGGTGCCGTTCCGGTCTGTGGTAACGAATTTGCGGGTTTCTCCATTTTGATACTCCTGAATCGGCTGTTTTTCCGCCACCATCGCTTGGTGAAAATCCAAAACCAGCTTGATGCTCTCCGGCTCCTCCAAGGTGATTTCCCGATATCCGTTAAAGCTGTAGACCGTATCGTTGCTAAGGCTGGTGGGCATTCCCACTTTTACCCGGACGACATCGTCCAGATCCGGCACACGGTTCTCGTATCCAAAGATCCCCGTCGCCGCACCCAGGCCGAAAAGGCCGGAGGCTGCACATGCGATGCACAGGGCCGTTACCGCCGTCCGGCGGATCTTTCGGAACCCCCGGTTTCGGACAGTGTCCAGAATCGCATAGGCGATCATTCCGATCAGATTCGCCATCACCGCAACACCGGCCCGGATAGGGCTGTCCCCGCTGCTCAGCAGCAGGAAAACCATTCCGGCGCTGAGGCAGGTCAACACCGCACCGATAAAAAACAGCGGCCGGTAGGCAAAGCTCTGCCCTGCTGCCTCGCTCTTTCGCCGGCGGTAAAGCACGCGCCCCAGCAGTGCAAGCGCGATCCCCAGAGCCAGCGGCACCAATAGCGGAATCAGACGGAAGGTTTCCCATCCGGAGCTCCTTGTCAAAAGGTAGTAAGGGGAGCCGCTGAACAGCAGGCTTTCTACGGAATTCGCTGTCTGCTGGTATCCGTAGGCGTGGTACTGAAGCAGTGAAAACAGCGTGCTCACCAGCGCGGGATAACCAATGTTGAGAACCAGGTAGTACACGATGCTCTCAAACATAGTCCCGCAGTTTATCATGACAAAGACCATAAGACTGTAACTGGAGAAGGCGCTGACTCCGACATTGAGCAGGTAGAGCAGCCCCATGTTCCCACTGCCGAAACAGAG
>CAKXAF010000103.1:4518-8581 GCA_934869045.1 uncultured Nitrososphaerota archaeon
AAACAGAGCTGCCGCACCAGCGCCGAAAGCCCGCCGAACAGCGCCAACGGAACCAGCACCAGCGCCAGCCCTGCCAGATACCCACCGAAATACAGGGTTTCCCGGCGAACAGGTGCGGCATGAAATACATCCAACGCCTGCTTGTTGTTGACGTAATTAAAAATCAGCAAGGGCATCAAAAGCGCCATGCCTAGCGGAAGTCCCCAGCCCAAAAGGTCCGGCAACTGCGCAACACCACGGGAACCCGCCCAAAACTGGACAAGCAGGGACATCGGTCCCAGCAGCGCCAGCAGAATGGCGTAAAACAGCAGCACTGCGCGAAACCGCTCCAGCGTATACAGAAAAATATTGCGCACGCTGTCCTTTTTAGCCGAAGATAACCTGAGCGTCATAGCCCTTCACCTCCATTTCGTAGAGGAAGACCTCTTCCAGCGTCAGCGGGATTGCTTCCATTGCCGCTGGATTCCACTGCGCCAGCACCTTCTCGATTTCTCCGGCGCTTCCCCGCAGAATCAGTGTAAAGAATTTCCCGCGGACCTCCGACGCCATGACATCCAGGTGCCGCTCCAGCTGGCTCAGCGTCACCGGAGCCTGGAATACCACCTGGATCTTTTGCACATCGCCCTTTAAGTCGTCCAGATCTTTGCTGTACAGCAGGCTCCCCTGATAGAGAATACAGACGGTGTCGCAGATTTCGTCCAATTCCCGCAGATTGTGGGAGGAAACAACCACGGTTAAATTTCTTCCGCTGACCGCGTCGGAAAGGATCTTCCGCACCACCTGCCGTTTGACCGGATCCAGGCCATCGAAGCATTCGTCCAGCAGCAGATATTCCGGCTGCGTCGACAGCCCCAGCAGAAAGCTGGCCTGCCGCTTCATCCCCTTGGAGAAATCGGCGATCCGTTTTTTACGGGGCAGGCGGAAAAGCTCACAGAGCCGGCCGTAGGCTTCTCCGTCAAAATCCGGATACAGACGGGAATAAAACCGCGCCATGGTGTCCAAACTGGCCTGGGGCAGGAAATACGGCTCATCCGGCACAAAGAAAACCTTCTGCTTGCACACCGGGTTTTCGAATACCTCTCCGCCGTTGACCGACAGCGCCCCCTCGTCCGGGCTGTACACGCCGCAGAGGAGCCGCAGCAGGGTCGACTTTCCCGCACCGTTGGGGCCCAGCAGGCCGCAGATGGAGCCCTTTTGAATTTCCAGATTGATATGGTCCAAAGCCGTCACGTCTCCGAACCGCTTTACGATATCCTGAAGCAGAATCATTTTCCTTCCTCCTTTCCGAACACCTGGTCCAGGATACCGGTCAGCTCCTGCCGTCGGATCCCCACCTGCCATGCTTTCCCTGCCGCCCGGCTGAAGTCCTCCATGGCGTCTTTGCGGACTGCCGCAGAGGCTCGGATATCTTCTGTTAAAAAGCTCCCCTTTCCGGCAATCGAGTAGAGGACACCCTCTGCCTCCAGCTCCTGGTAGGCTTTGGAGACTGTATTGGGGTTGATTCCCAGCTCCCGGGCCAAAACGCGCACCGAAGGCAGCTGTTCGCCGCCTTCCAGCGCACCGGCCAGCGCCAGCCGGACCACCTGTTCCTTCAGCTGAAGGTAGATCGCATCTCCGCTTTTCAAATTTATTTGAAACATTTCCGCCCTCCTCCCTCTGCCGCGCCGCTCGACCCCAGATCGGGCAGATACGGATATAAGAAGAAATCGAAAACACTTTTGAATATACAAGCCGCAGCCGGATCCGGCAAAAGCAGCCGCGAACCGGCGGCCCCGCGAGGGCTGTCCCGCTTATATACTCTCAATGTTTTCGATCAAATTAAATCGTCCGGCCGCTGCAACTGCCGGCACGCTCACCCGGACCGTACAGCCGGACGCTTCCAGCTCGCCCCAACACGGCCTTGCCGCCAACTGTACTAGTCTGATTAATACAGTTACAGTATACCCTGCCTTTCGGCTTTTCGCAAGCCGCATTTTGCACAAAGTTCTTGTTTTCAATTCAGCACTTTTCTCTTATGATTATGCAGTCCAGGCCATCCGGATTCTTTACCTCTTTAGAAGGCATGTCTCTGCTGAAAAAAATTTACAAATCCTTGCTGGAACTTGCTTTTTATAAATGTTATATTATAATGGGAAGAATTTGGATATTCTTTTGAACTTTGCATAATGATTAATTTCAACCTGCATATCGATACGGCATCTGCCTGAAAAAATGCCCCCCACGGAGAGCATTTTTTCAAGCAGGTACCCAAGCAGCCCGCCTGCGGCGCTCTTCTTTTAAAAATGCGCCGGCAAAATTGGATGGATCGGAAAGGATGGATTCCCATGCGAAAAACAAAAATCATCTGTACCCTTGGACCCGCGTCAGATTCGGAGGAAATGGTCCGAAAACTGATGTTGGCCGGCATGAACGTTGCCCGTTTTAATTTCTCCCACCAGGGCCACGCCGAACACAAAAAGCGCTTTGACACCGTGGTGAAGGTGCGGGATGAGCTGGGGCTTCCCGTGGCGACCCTATTGGATACCAAGGGCCCGGAGATCCGCTTGGGCCTCCTGGAAGACGGACAGGCGTTCCTGAAGGCCGGCGATACCTTTACTCTCACTACCCGGCCCATGACCGGCAACAGCGAAATCGCCTCCATCAGCTATCCGGGGCTTCCGGGCGACGTCCGGGAAGGCGGCCGCATCCTGATTGACGACGGCCTGATCGAGCTTAAGATCCAAAAGGTCAGCCGGGAGGATATCGTCTGCCAGGTGGTCAACGGCGGAAGAATTTCCGACCGCAAGGGTATTAATGTCCCGGATGTCAGTCTTTCCATGCCGTTTTTAAGCGAACGCGACCGGCAGGATATCATTTTTGGCATTGAAACCGGCTTCGACTTTATTGCAGCTTCCTTCACCCGCACCGCCGAGGATATTATGGAGATCCGCCGCCTGCTCAAGCGGTACGGTGGGGAACACGTCCGTATTATCGCAAAAATCGAAAACGGAGAGGGTGTCTCCAATCTGGACGAAATCGTCCGGGTTTCCGACGGCATTATGGTCGCCCGGGGTGATATGGGCGTTGAAATTTCCTTTGAGCATATCCCTGTTCTCCAGAAACGCCTCATCAAAACTGCTTACAAAGCGGGCAAGCAGGTTATTACCGCCACCCAAATGCTGGACTCCATGATCAAGAACCCCCGCCCCACCCGGGCCGAGACCACCGACGTGGCAAACGCCATCTACGACGGCACCAGTGCCATCATGCTCTCGGGTGAAACCGCCGCAGGGGATTATCCGGTGGAAGCGGTTAAGGTCATGGCCACCATCGCAGAGCGTACAGAGTCCGATATCGACTATGAGACCCGCTTCCGCCAACGAAAGGGCGAACTGGGCGCAGACGTGACCGACGCCATCTCTCACGCCACTGTCACTACCTCCATGGACCTGGGAGCCCGGTATATTGTCACCGTTACAAAATCCGGAAAGACCGCCAAAATGATCTCCAAATACCGCCCCTCCTGCCCCATCATCGCCTGCTCACCGGATGTGTCTACGGTGCGGCAACTGAGCCTCTCCTGGGGTGTGATCCCCGTTTTTGTCGAAGAAAAGACCAACACCGACGAACTTTTTGCCGCCGCCTATGAGGCTGCCAAAAAGCAGGGGCTCCTCCATAACGGCGATCTTGTTGTGACCACCGCCGGCGTCCCCTTGGGAATCTCCGGAAACACAAATCTTCTGCGGGTCGACACCATCGGCAATCCTGTCTAAGTTCTTTTTTGGAAAATTCCCTTCAGGGGAATGCAAGACATCGCTGCCTGGAGCAGTGCTGTCTTCTTTCATACCCAAAACCAGCGCCGCCATCCATTGACCACTCCAGAAGTCCGAACAACGTTGCCTGTTCTATTCATTACACTTCCTGCTCTGTCAGTCATTCCGCCTTAAAATATATCGCGGCCACCTGTACCACCGGATTATTCCCCGGCTCTTTTTTTCAGCCTTCTGTGGACCAGCAGCGCAGTCAGCAGCACAGTGGGGAACAAAACGCCGAACAGAATGCCCCATTTCAGGCCGATTTGGTC
>CAKXAF010000104.1 GCA_934869045.1 uncultured Nitrososphaerota archaeon
GTACTACATGGACGAGCCCCTGCCCAATCCCTCGGAGGTGCCCCTCTTTTTCTTGGCGGAAAACGCCCGGAAGTACGTCAAGGTGGTCCTCTCCGGCGAGGGGGCCGACGAGCTGTTCGGGGGGTATCCCTCCTATGTCCAGGAAGGGCATTTCGCCCAGTACAGCCGGATTCCCCGCTTTCTCCGCAAGGGGGCGGCGGCCCTGGCCCGGCGGATGCCGGAGTTCAAGGGCAAGCACTTCATCGTCCGAGGGGCCATGGAACCCTACCAGCGGTTCGCCAGGGCAAACTATGTCTTCACCCGGGACGAGCGGTGGACCTACCTCAAGGACAGGATCCCGGCCAAGGACCCGGTGGATTATGCCAAACCCTATTTTGACAACGTAAAGGAGCTGGATCTGCCTACTCAGCTCCAATATGTGGATATCCACACCTGGATGCTTTATGATATTCTCCAAAAAGCCGACCGGATGAGCATGGCCAACTCCCTGGAGCTGCGGGTGCCCTTCCTGGACAAAAAGATGCTGGAGCTGGCCGTTCAAATCCCGGTGCAGTACCGTATCAAGGGCAATACCACCAAGGTCGCTCTCCGCGGAGCCGCCATCAAGCAGATCCCTGAGCGCACCGCCAACAAGAAGAAGCTGGGCTTCCCGGTACCCCTCAACGACTGGCTCCGGCAGGATAAGTATTACGAGATGGTTCGGGAAAAATTTGACGGCGAGGTGGCCGCCATGTTCTTTGACCACGGCGCGATCCGCAAACTCCTGGACGACCACAAGGCCGGGCTGGCGCTGAATATGAAAAAGATTTGGACCATATACAGCTTTATCCTCTGGTACGAGGAATTTTTTATCAACAACTGACGCCTCACGGCGCAGAAAGGAACCGTCATGAGCTACGAAAAACCAAAATCCGGCGCACCCCGCCGTCCCGCCCCCAAACATCCCGGCAATAAGCCTTACGTCAGCGCCGACGACCGCTTTTATTCCCGCCCGAAGCGCTCCGAACGCCCGGCGAGGCCCGCCCGTTCCTCCCGGCCGGATGCCGGACTTCTCCCGGAAAACGAGGAGGCTGTTTTTATCGCAGGACGCAACCCTGTGATCGAAGCCCTGAAAACCGGAGAAAACCTGGATACCGTTTTTATTGAAAAGGGCCAGACCGGCGGCAGCATGTCCAAGGTCATCGCCCTGGCCAAGCAGGCGGGCTGCCCCGTCAAGGAGGTTACTTCCCAGAAGCTGGACGGTATGGCTGGAGGAACGTCCCATCAGGGCGTGGTGCTGTCCGTTTCCGCCGTGCCCTACGCCGAGGTGGCGGAAATCCTGGCAAAAGCGGAAGCCGCAGAGGAAAAGCCCTTCCTTATCATCGCCGACGAGGTGGAGGATCCCCACAACCTGGGAGCCATCATCCGCACCGCCGAAACCGCCGGAGCTCACGGCGTCATCATCCCCAAGCGCCGTGGGGTCGGGCTGACTTCAGCGGTGTTCAAAGCCTCTGCTGGAGCCGCCGCTCACATCCCGGTGGCCCGGGTGGCCAACCTGGCCTCTGCGGTGGAGGAGCTGAAGAAGCAAGGGATCTGGGTCTACGGCTGCGACATGGAAGGCCAGACCTGGTGCGAAGTGAACTTTGACGGCGGCGTCGCCCTGATCATCGGCTCTGAGGGCCGCGGCATGAGCCGCCTGCTCAAAGAGAAATGCGACGTAATGGTCAGCCTTCCCATGCGGGGGGAGATCACCTCCCTTAACGCCTCGGTGGCCGGCGGCATCATCATGTACGAAGTCGCGCGCCAGCGCCTGGGCCTGAAAGCGGCAGCCCCAAAAGGCTGAGTGCCAAATTTCACTGGAAAGGCTGGATGGATACTGTCATGGACCAGAAAAAGAGCGTCGACGAAATACTCCTTGAGGTCGGATTGTCCACCGGCCCGTCGCCAAAATCAGCGGTGCCCGATATCGACCGCCTGTTGCAGGACATTTTGAACGAAAAAGCATCCCGTCAAACGCCGCATGAAGAATTGCCATCCGCTCCCGGGAAGGAGCCGACCGCTTCCCGGCCAGCGGACGAGCCGCCCACCCGGGTCTTTAAAAGCGGCTCTCTCCGCCGCCAGGTCCGGCCCGTAGCGGCCCAGCCTGCCCCCCAAAAGGCAGAGCCGCCCTTCTTCCGCAAAGCGGAAGAAGCCAAAAGTGCCGTCGCTCACAGGGAGCCTCCCGCTTTCCAGAGCCCGGCAGCGCGGCCGGTTCCGAAATCCGCAGCCTCTGAAACCGATGGATTTTCCATCGACGTGGATGCGATCCGTGCGGAACAGCCGGCTCCGCGGCCCCTGCCCGCCCAGGAACTGGATGAAATTTCGGCAGAAGAACGCCGCAGGCCGGTGGATCTGCTTCGAAAAAGGCCGCCCAGGCCGCCGGAAGAGGATCAGCCCGCAGATGTCTTCGCGCCCTGTTTCCGCCGGACCGGGGTTCGTATTGCCTCAGAGGAATCCGCTCAGCAGGAGGTTCTGCTCCGCCGGGAATCCCGAACCAGTTTGCTGCTGGGTATTTCCGTCGGGCTGATTACCGCTATGATTTTATTGCTCACCATACTCATCGGATTCAACCGGGACGCCGAACCGGCCTTTGTCCCGGAGCGGCTGACCCTGGCCATTCTGACGCTTCTCGGAGCGGCGGCCGGCGGCCTTTCCTGGGAGACAGTGGGCGGCGGACTTTGGTCGCTGCTCCATTTCCGGCCGGACCGAAACATTATGCCTGCGGTAGGGTATCTGCTCTGCATGCTCCAGTCCATCGGCCAGCTTCTTTTTCCAAAGGGGCTTGCCAATCCGGAGATTCAGATCTACCTGGCGGCAGGAACGCTGCTCCTCTGCGGAAGCTGGCTTGCCCGGGCCATGGCCTTTCGGACGGCGGCAGTTAATGCAAAATTTGCCCTTTCTGACTATGAAAAGCATGTCCCGCTGTCAGTGGAGGATAGCCGGGATGCCGGGGAATTCACCAAAGGGCTGGTGGAGGGCTTCGGCGCTCCGACCATCAATTGCCGCACGGAGCGCCTGGATGGGTTTCTGCCCATCTCCCTTGGGGCGGACCGCAGCGATCTGAACGCCCGGAATTTCGCGGTGGCTGGACTGATTCTGGGCGGAGCAGCGGCCGTCTTCACCTTCCTCTTTACCCAACACAAAAACCTGGCCATCACCGTGCTGGTGGCGGTGGTTGCCATATTCGTTCCCCTGGGGAATTGGTTTTCCGTGGTTCATCCCCTCCGCCGGGGCGCCGGAGTTCTGAACCGGCTCAGCGCTCTTGCCTGCGGGGAACGGAGCGTCCGGGACTACAGCGAGGTAAACGCGGCGGTAGTGGACGCCTCCGACCTGCTTCCGCCGTCTTCCGTCACCCTCAGCGGAATCAAGACCTTTGCGGGAATGCGGATTGACGAGGCAATTCTGGACGCCGCCTCTGTGCTGATCGAGGCGGGGAGTGTGCTTTCTGACACCTTCCTCCGGATCATTGCCCGCCGGACCGAGCTGCTCCGTAAGGTGGACGCCATTACTTATGAGGACGGCATGGGCCTTTCTGGCTGGATTGAAAACAGGCGGATCCTGATCGGGAACCGTTCCCTCATGGCTGCCCACGGCATTCGAGCACCCAGTGAGGATTACGAGCGCCGGTTCCGGGATGAAGGGAGCGACCTGGTCTACCTGGCTGCCTCGGGGGAACTGATGGCAGTATTTGTCATCTCCCTCTCCCCCTCCCCGGCAGCGGACAGTGCCATACAGCTCCTAGTGGAGAATGACATTCTTCTCTCCGTCCATACGACAGACGCCTTTTTGACCGTGGACCGTCTGGCTGCGCTGTACCTCTGCGACAAGAGCTGTTTCAAAATTCTTCCTGCCCGGCTCCACGACAAATTCGCCTATTACCGTCAACCGGTGAAAATAAAGCAAGCGGTGGTGGTGAACAACGGTTCTGTCCAGTCCATGGCCGCTTCGCTGGCCGTGCCCCGGCGGATGAAGGTCATGATATCCCTGAGTTGGGTAATCCGGCTGGTCTCGGTGATCCTTGGAACCGGTCTGGTTTTGATGCTGGCCATGTTGGGGGCGCTGTATCAGTTTTCTGCGCCGGTGCTCTGCGGGTGGCTGCTGGCCTGGCTGTTGGTCGAGTTGCTGGCCCAGAAGCTTGTTCGGATCCAATAAATTACTGTGCTGGTCGGCAAATGCCTTAAAAAACAGCAAAAAGGTTTCACTTGACTGCACAATGGCGTTAGACAGTGGGCAATCAGTAAAACGTCCATAGAAAAATCCTATAATTAAATTGATAATCTGCCGGAAAAAGCCGCTCCATCCATGTGGATGGAGCGGCCTTTTCCGGATAAAAAATATTCCAAAAAATTGCTATTTGAACGCTCTGAACAGGCTGTCTTTTCTTCAGGTATTCTGCCGCAGAAACGTATCAACTTCCGCCGCATCCGGAATGGACGGTGACGCGCCCTTCCGGGAAACGGCAATTGCCGACGCCGCCGATGCCCGCCGCAGACATGTGCCGCCATCCAGCCCGCGGCCCACGGCTTCCAGGAAGTACCCGGTAAAGGTATCCCCCGCCGCAGTGGTGTCCACGGCTTTTATCGGGAAAATGGGCTGACGGAAGATTTCCGCACCGTCAAAATACAGCGCGCCCGCCTTTCCCAGTGTCAGGACGATTTTCGCGCCAGGGAATCGCCGCTTCAGACCTTCCAGAACTTCTTCCGGCTCCTCACCGCCGCCCAGGGCTGCGCCCTCAATCTCGTTGAGCAGGAAGAATTCCACATTTTCCAGGGGGAGCTGTGAAATTTTCTCGTCGATGGGAGAAGGATTGAAAGCAATACGCATCCCTCTGATCCGGGCTTCTGCCATCATCTGAGCCAAGCCGTTGACCTCATTTTGGAGCAGCAGCACGTCCCCCTCCCCGAATTTGGACAGGGTTTCCGTAATCTGTTCCGGGGTGATGGCCTGGTTGGCCCCACCGTAGAGGAGAATGCAGTTCTGTCCGGAGGAGTCCACCTGAATAATAGCATGGCCGGTGCGGAGGTCTGACAGGGTCCGCACCAGAGAAACATCCGCGCCCGCCTCTCTCAGGCCGTCCAGCAGCACCCCGCCGTCCCCGCCGATGCAGCCCGCGTGGTAAACCTCCGCCCCCGCGCGGCTCAGGGCCACCGACTGGTTCAGTCCCTTTCCGCCGCGGAAGGTATTCAGCGCCCCGGAGGAAAGCGTTTCCCCTGGACGGACAAAATGCGTGACATCATAGACAAAATCCAGATTCAGGGAGCCGAAGTTCAGAACCTTCATGCCGTCGCCCCCTGCTTTGCCAAGGCAAGGAAACGATTGATGACATCGTCCAGCGCCAGCTCCGGGAAGCCCTTTATGTAGGTGTAGACCTTGTTGTGGAAGTTCCGGGTCCAGTGAGCCGGGATCCGCTTAGAGCCAATGACCGCACCCAAAATGCTGCCCGCCGTAGCGGCGGTGCAGTCGTTGTCCATGCCCATCGCCACGATTTCACCGATGGTCCGGGTGAAATCCTTTTCTCCCAAAAGCAGGCCAAAAATCGTCAGGCAGGCGTTGTTGTTGGTGTGAACCGCATGCATCCCTTCGAACCGCTCATCCACCAGCCGCCGGGCATCCGCCCAGTTTTTGACTTCTCCGGCATGTTCCAGGGCCCAGCGGACATCCACCGCCAAGGCGCAGTCCGCCGGGATTTCGGTCAGGCCGATGCGCAGGGCCTCTTCCGGGCTTTCGGTGCAGAAAGCCGCCGCCTGGGCCGCCGCGAAAAACATCTCCCCATAGATGCCACCCCGCCGGTGAGATAGGTACGCATCCCGCCAGGCGTATTCTGCCGCCCGTTCTGGGTTTCCAGCGCAGGCCCACCCCCAGGGGTCGCTGCGGATGTCCGCGCCGATCCATTGCTGGTAAGGGTTGCCGATTGCCCCGGCCCGGGCCGCCGGGACGCCTTTTTTCAGGTTTTCCAGAGCGATCCACTCTGCAGTGCAGGCCTTATCCAGATGTTCGCTCCAGAACTGCCCTACGTCTGCCGTGGTAAAGTCTGGGCCATATTTTTCCAGAATCAACAGACCCAGAATGGTGTAGGTGATATCGTCATCCACCGCTACACCATCCATGCCGTCCCGGGTGTAGGCGCTGCGTGGGCTGACTTCGTATTGCTTGTCATTGGGATTGCGGACCACCGGCCAGTAATCGTTTGGGGGGAATGGAATGCCGCCCTCCGCCGCCAGCTCCTCCATGGCCTTAGGCTGCCAGCCCTCCACCGGAACGCCCAACAGGCAGGCGGCAAACCGCCCCAGCACCGCCCCAGCCATCCGGCCGGCCAATTCTGCGTCTCCGGGCAGGATCAGTTTCCGGGGACCTTGGGGACGCAGCGCCCGGATCTCCTCCAGGCCGTTGGGCTCCAGAGCCGCCATTTTAGGATCAGGCGGAGTTGTGGAAAGCTCTTCTTTGGCCGACTCAAGGGCCTCCCGAACCCTGGCACAGATTTCCTCCGCCCGGTCCTTGCGTCCGTACTCGCAGGTCAGCCGCAGCCATTCCCGGAGCTCGTCAATTTTTTGATAAAAATCGCCGGTATTCACATAATTCACTGCAATCCCTCCACGGTTTCAAATGTCTTTACAATCGGAACGCTTCCTGCTATACTTACTAGTATAGCGGATAAAAATGCGTATTTCCACGCAAAAAGAGGAGATTTCTGTGCAAAAACAAACAGTTTCCGGAGAATACCGCCTGACCTACGCGCCATTCCGTTTTTTGGAGGACGCATCGGTGCAGCCCTTCTATCTTGCGGCGGACATCCCCGCGCCGGGGACCATTGAGGAGCTCCACTACCACGATGGTCTGGAGCTGGGGATCTGTGTGGAGGGTTCAGGGGTGTTCATCATCGATGGCGAGCCGCTGACCTTTTCCGCGCCCTGCGCGACCATCCTCTACCCCCAGCAGTTTCACAAAGCCCGAAGCGGCTTGCTGCCCAGCCGCTGGTACTTCGCTACCTTCTGCCCGGAACTTCTGCTGCCGGATCTCGGCGCCAAGGCCAGCCACGAGCTGTTCTCCCCCAAAAGCGTCCCGCCGGAGCTGAGCCTTTTGGGACCGGACACCGTTTCTTATCAGTTGGTTGCCCAGATCGTGGAAGAAATGCGCAGCCGCCCGCCGCTGTTTCTCGAATGTATCCGCGGGCTTCTGCAGGCCCTGGTGGTCACCCATAGCCGAATGCTGGACCAGTCGGAGAGCATTACCCGCCGGGATCGCAACCGGGTGGGGCCTGTGGTCAGCTACATCAGCCAGCATTTCCGGGAGGAGCTGACGATTCCGGACATCGCCGGGCAGTTTCGGGTCAGCGAAACCACTCTCCGCCGCTGGTTCTGGGAGGCCCTGCGCACCACGCCCTTGGACTACCTCCACAAGGTGCGCCTTTCCGCCGCCTGCTCCCTGCTCCGGGCCGGAGAACTGCCGGTGCTGGAAATCGCCATGGCGGTGGGGTACAATTCCCTCTCCAGCTTTCACCGGCAGTTCCAGCGGATTTACGGCTGTTCGCCCACAGAGTACATCCGCGGCGCCGCAGAGGGTTGAGAATCCCGCAGGCAGATCCGGCAGTAGCGAAGCAGCAGGGCAGTCCCCTCCTCCAAACTGGACGTTCCATCCCGGCAACAGCGGAGAACATCCCGGTCGATCCCGGCGCTTTGGGCGAGAAGAGCCTCCAACCGTCCCTCATAACTTCCGGTGCGCAGGAAATGACGGGCTGCTGCCAGAAATTTTGCCGTCTTCAGGGATGCGGCCAGAGCATCCCTGCCGGGAACGCCATAAATCTGCCGGTGACAGATTTCGTGCAGGAGATTCGCCGCCCCGACAGCCACGCTTTCCCGGACATCCGCCTCCGTGGGAAAGGGGACCAGCCGGGACAGATCCCCAAAAAGAGGCTGGGTGTCGCAATACAGGCCAAAAAGATCAAATTTGGGCCAACTTTGCAGCTCCTCCAGCCCGCAGAGAAACCCGCAGGGACGAGGAACGGACGGCATTTCCGCCAGCAGATCCCGATAACAGGCCAAATCGGAAAATTCCAGCCGATCCAGCACCAAAACCAGATCCAGATCGCTGTCCGGGCCTTCCTCCTCCCGGCGGCGGCTGCCCTGCAGCCCCAGAAATCGGATCCGTCCGGCAAAAGCGGACTCCAGCAGGGGGGTAAACTGCTCCAGCCATCGTGCTGTTTCTTCTTTCATAAAATCCTCCTTTAGGAACCAGTCGAACGATAGTGCCGCACTCCGAACCGCCAAAGAGCGTAGCAGGGAATCAAAAATACCAGGGATATCAGGGGGGCCAACGCGTGCCAGAGGCTGTCACTGCGGTTCAGCACAAAAAGCAGGGGATAGTACTGCACCAGTGCCAGCGGGATCACGAAGGTATAAAATTTTAGCACAGTCCTCCCGTAGACAGAAAGAGGGTACGCGCCGAATTCCCGGCCGCCGTCGGTGAAAATGTTCAGGAACTCCAACCCTTCCAGTGTGAAAAAGCTCAGAGAGGCGTACAC
>CAKXAF010000105.1:0-6491 GCA_934869045.1 uncultured Nitrososphaerota archaeon
GTTGAAGGCCGTGCGGACGGAATCTTTGAGGAAAATGGCGATGTCTGTGTCGATGAGATCAAGACCACCGCCGTTCCGTTGGAGCTGATCGATGCAAACTTCAATCGACTCCATTGGGCCCAGGCCATTTGCTATGCATATTTCTATGCGGCGGAAAACCAACAGCCGGAAATGAAAGTCCGGCTGACCTACTTCCATATTGAAACAGAGGAGATTAAACGATTCATCCGCTCCTATTCCTTTGCGGAATTGGAAGCCTTTTATTACGACCTGCTCCACCGATACAAGGTTTGGGCGGACTGGCAGGGGGATTGGACGTTCCTTCGAAACCGAAGTATCCAGCCGCTCCAATTTCCGTTTCCAGAATACCGCGGCGGTCAACGCCGGCTGGCCGTGGCGGTTTACCGGACGATTCAGCAGGAAGGCCGGCTGTACTGTCAGGCTCCGACTGGTATCGGAAAGACCCTTTCCACCGTTTTTCCGGCTGTGAAGGCTATGGGGGAGGGACTGACCGACAAGATTTTTTATCTGACGGCAAAAACAATTACTCGAAAAGCTGCGGAGGAAGCATTTTCCATGCTGCGGCAGCAGCCGCTGCGATTAAAGACCGTAACGCTCACTGCCAAGGATAAGATCTGCTTTCTGGAAGAGCGGCGTTGTAATCCGGAGGACTGTCCTTATGCCAACGGGCACTACGACCGGGTCAATACGGCGCTTTTCGAAATGCTGGGGGAACAGGACAACTTTTCAAGAGAGACGATCGCCGCATATGCTGAAAGATATACGGTTTGCCCATTTGAACTGAGCCTGGACCTGACACTGTGGTGCGACTGCATCATCTGCGACTACAATTACCTGTTTGACCCCACAGTCTATCTCCGGCGTTTTTTTGGGGAAGGCGGAGGCCGTTATGCTTTTTTGGTAGACGAAGCCCACAATTTGGTAGACCGCTCCCGGGAAATGTATTCCGCCCGGCTGCGCAAATCCAATTTTTTGGATCTGCGCCGGAAACTTGGAAAAGGCAGCGGAGAAAAATGCCTGAAAGCCGCTGTCGGACGGGTGAATCAGGCATTTCTGAACTTCCGCAAAACCTGCGGAGAAGAGACGATCCGTGTTCAGCGCGAACGAATTGACGGAATTGGAACGGCCTTGGCGCTGCTTGTCCCCCGCTGCGAGGAATGGCTGCGACAGAATCTGTCATCCCCTCTGCATGGGGACGTTTTGGAATGCTATTTTAATGTGCTAAATTATCAAAAAATGGCAGAACTCTACGATGAACATTACGTGACCCTGGCCAATTTGGAGGAGCGGGACACAGCGGTGGCTCTTTTTTGTATCGACCCCTCTGCTTTTCTGAGCGAGGCTCTGGACCGGGGGAGTGCAGCCGTTTTGTTTTCCGCAACGCTGTCGCCGCTTTCTTACTATGCCTCTGTTTTGGGTGGAAACGAATCTTCCCGGCTGTGCAGTCTGCCTTCCCCGTTTCCTCAAGAGAATCTCGGTCTCTATTTGGCCGACCGCATCAGCACCAAGTATCGTGACCGTGAAGACAGTTATGAGGAAATTGCTGAACTGATTTTTGAGACCGTCCAGGCAAAAAGCGGAAACTATCTTGTCTTTTTTCCCTCGTATTCTTACTGCCGCGAGGTTTATAATCGGTTTACCGGCCTTTGCGGAGACGGCATTCAATGCATCATGCAGAAAAGCAATTTGTCCGAGGAAGAACGGGAAGAATTTCTGAACCAATTTGAGGAAGCGCCGGACCGGTCCCTGGTTGCCTTCTGCGTATTGGGTGGAATTTTTTCAGAAGGGATCGACCTGAGAGGTGAACGGCTCATCGGCACGGTTGTCGTTGGCGTCGGCCTGCCCCAAATCGGGCCGGAGCAAGACGTGATCCGGGATTATTATGACAGCCGGAACCACATGGGGTTTGCATATGCCTATCAGTACCCCGGTATGAATAAGGTGCTCCAAGCAGTTGGCCGCGTAATCCGGGACGGCAGCGATCGCGGGATTGCCGTCCTCATAGACCAGCGGTTTTCCAAGACAGCCTACCGTGCCCTGTTTCCGGAACATTGGAATCATTGCAGGCGGGTCCAGGATACGGAAGAGCTCCGGCGGGAATTGACATCTTTCTGGAAAAAAGCACAAAGTTCGGATGAATACTGAAAAAATTTACATTTCCCCCAGATATTTTGGGTTGATTTTTTTAGCGAAAGAGGGTAGGATAGTAAATCAGAAGCATTCTGTACTTGAAGGTGGTTTCTGAATATGTCTGAAGCGATCAAAGTCGCCTCGTTTAATTTGAAGCGCGATTCTATCCTGGCGTATCTGAACCGGCAAAACGCCTGGAGCAGCCGCCGGAATCTGATCAGTTCCATGATCCGCAGCTCTAACGCCACAATTGTGGGAGTCCAGGAACTCATCCCATCCATGCGGGAAGACATCAAAAGGCTTTTATCCGCTGACTACAGCATTCGGGGGTTTGGCCGCGCAAAATCTCTTGGAGACGAGCAGGCTGCTATTATTCTGAAAAATGATGACGTCACAGTCTCTTTCGATAAAACCTTCTGGCTTTCTAAACATCCGGAAAAAAACGGCAGCCGCGCCTATTATGCGTTTTTTCCACGGATCTGCACAGTATGCGAAGCTTATGTCCGGGAATTCGATCGGAAAATCCGGGTTTTCAATACACATTTTGACCACGTCTGCGGTATGGCGCGAAATCTAAGTGTCCGCATTATCTTGGAGTACATGCACCGTCTCAATCAGGAGGAAAAGCTGCCGACAATTCTCATGGGGGATCTCAATGCCCGTCCGGACAGCCGACCAATTCGGGTCCTTTCGGAAAATCTCCACGAATATTCGGATATTCATTTGACTAATGTCTGGAACTGTGTAGATACTTCACAAATTGGCAGCACATACCATGGCTTTAAAGGTAAAACCGATGGGCGGCCTATTGACTACATCTTTGTCAGTGATGAGTTTATAGTGGACGAAGCCTATATTGACCGCACCAACTTCAACGGTCGGTACCCCTCCGATCACTATCCGCTGATGGCCGTACTGCGGCTGAAAGAACACGGCGCGGAATAAGAAATCAATCCCTCCGTTCTATTCTCAAAGGAAAGAACGGAGGGATTGGTTTTATTCTTGAATGTCGGGAATTTTGGGCAATCCATCGAAGCCCTTTTTCAGGTCTGCATCTGTAGGGATATAGTCATTCATACGGCCTTCCAGATAGGCGCTGTAAGCGGTCATATCAAAATACCCGGTTCCGGTCAGGCCGAAGAGGATCGTTTTGACTTCCCCAGTCTCACGGCATTTGATCGCCTCGTCCATGGCGGTACGGATCGCGTGGGCCGATTCAGGCGCCGGGAGGATGGTTTCGTGCTTTGCGAAATAGGTGGCTGCTTCGAACACGCGGGTTTGCTCCACAGCTACTGCCTCCATATAACCGTCGTGATACAGCTTGGAAAGAATAGGAGACATCCCGTGATAGCGCAGGCCGCCGGCATGATTGGCCGATGGGATAAAACCACAGCCCAAGGTATACATCTTGGCAAGGGGAGTAATTTTTCCGGTGTCGCAGAAATCGTAGGCGTATTTGCCACGGGTGAGGGAAGGGCAGGAGGCCGGCTCAACAGCGACAATGCGTGGATTGGCTTTTCCGAGGATCTTATCCCGCATGAATGGCGCAATCAGCCCCCCGAGGTTGGACCCGCCGCCGGCACATCCGATAACGATATCCGGATACTCGTCGATCATTTCCATGGCCTGGTAGCTTTCCAGGCCAATGATAGACTGATGCAGGAGAACCTGGTTTAGAACAGAGCCCAGTACATAGCGGCAGCCGGGAGTCGTTACCGCCTTTTCAACTGCCTCTGAAATCGCGCAGCCCAGGCTGCCGGTTGTATTGGGATTTTCCGCCAGAATGCGGCGGCCTGCATCCGTGGTGCTGCTGGGGCTGGCGATGACCTGGCCGTCAAAGGTCTGGATTACAGCCTTGCGGAAAGGTTTCTGCTCATAGGAGACCTTAACCATATAAACCGTCAGAGGCAAACCGAAATAGGAGCATGCTTCAGAAAGCGCAGTACCCCACTGACCGGCGCCTGTTTCCGTAGTCAAGGAGGTAAGACCCTGCTCCTTGGCATAGTAGGCTTGTGCGACCGCGGAATTCAGCTTGTGGCTGCCTGACGTATTGTTTCCCTCGAACTTGTAGTAAATTTTGGCCGGTGTTCCCAGAGCCTTTTCCAGACTGTAGGCGCGAATTAGAGGGGAAGGGCGGTACATTTTGTAAAAATCCAGCACTTCATCGGGAATGTCAAAGTAACGGGTTTCCGCATCCATTTCCTGATGTGCCAGCTTTTTGCAGAAGACAGGATAGAGATCCTCCTCTGTAGCAGGCTTTCCGGTTGCAGGATTGAGCATGGGGTCGGGCTGTTCTTTCATATCTGCCCGGAGGTTGTACCATTGTCTCGGCATCTGGTCTTCGGTGAGGTAGATTCTGTGAGGGATGTTTTTCATGAGAATAGCTCCTTTCCAATTGCCGGTTCTGCCGGCCAGCGGTTCCGTTCGGGACGAAGGGGTACGGTTACCAGAAAGGTGGAGAAAAGAATAAATAAGAAGGCTTTTGTCCCTATACTGGGACAAAAGCCTTGCTTCTGCGGTACCACCCAAATTGACGTAAAACGCCCACTTGTCTCATATACGGAAAATATATGCTCCCTTGATAACGGGCGGAGATCCCGTCAGGCACTACTAAGCATTGGCTTTTCGTCCTGCCCTCCTGAGTCCATTCAAAACCGGTTCGCACCTGCCGCAATCCCACCACCTGCGGCTCTCTGAAGGGGAAATCCTGTTTTTACTCTTCTCAGTCAATGGTTTTGATTTGTGATTAGTATAACGCAGCCTGAACCATTTGTCAAGGTTTTTTTAGAAAAAATTTTATACAGAACCGAGTTCATATACAGCGGGATCGGATCGTTTGGCCGCTTCAATCACCTGATAGAGCGCATTCGAAGATGCCAAATAGCGGATATATTCCCGGGCATCCTCATCTGTGCGCCGAATCTGCAGTTTAATCACATTCTTGTAATTTTTGCTGCAAATACCGACATAAACTAATCCTACTGGTTTGTCTTCCGAAGGGATTGGTCCAGCATTTCCGGTCACGGATACCCCGATATCCGCGCCGGAAAGAGCATAGATGCCTTCGGCCATTTCCGCAGCCGTCTCTTCTGAAACAGCGCCAAAATTATGTAAAGTCTTATGCTTTACATGTAAAATTTGCTCCTTGATCCGATTAGAATAAGCGGTGATGCCGCATTCAAACACTTCAGAGGCTCCGCTTACTTCGGTCAGACGTTTTGCTACAAGCCCCCCAGTGCAGCTTTCCGCGACAGCGACATGGAGCTTTTTCTCACGAAGGATTTGCACCGCAGCAGTCTGCAGATCCCCAACATCGATTCCATATAGATAGGGACCTGCGGCATTCATGATGGCCTGCAAAGCAGGAGCCATTACGTCTTCTGCTTCCTCCGGGTGGCGGACCTTTGCCGTTACCCGGAGCATGACCTCTCCGGTTTTGGCATACGGCGCCACCGTTGGATTCAGGGAGCTTACCATCAGCTCCTTCAGCCGGCTCTCTAAAGCGGATTCGCCGATTCCAAAAAAGTGTAGATTTTTGGAAATCAAAGTGTCCCCATGATCTTTGGTCAAAATGGGAACCGCCCAATGATCAAACATGGGCTTCATTTCCCGGGGAGGACCCGGCAACATGATGAGTGTCTTTCCATCCTGTTCAATGCAGCAGCCGGGCGCTGTTCCATTAGGGTTCTCCAGCACGGTGCAGAATTCCGGCATATAGGCCTGTTTTTTGTTGTTATTGGTCATCTCTCTTCCATTCCGAGCGAAATAGGCGCAGAGACGGTCGTAGGACGGCTGATGAAGCACCAGTTTCTGGCCAAAATAGTCAGCGATAGTCTCCTTGGTCAAATCATCATAGGTAGGCCCCAGACCGCCTGTCGTAATGACCGTGTCAACCCGGGAAAAGGCCAGCTCCAAGCTTTGGCGGAGACGCTGCGGATTGTCGCCTACGACCGATTGATAATACAGGTTTATTCCCAAAACAGCCATTTCCTTTGCGATGTAGGCCGCATTGGTGTTCACGATATCTCCCATCAGCAGCTCCGTTCCAATGCAAAGGATTTCCGCGCTGTGAGGTTTATGAGACGGCATCATAAATCAGGACCTTTCCGAAAAAGTTTTTTATATTGTACCACAAATTGGCTGAAATGAAAAGAACTTCAAAAGGATACCCGCACTTTTTGCAGAATTCAAACGCATTTCTCGACATTTTACGCGGAATAAATTGACATAGCTCCGAAATATGTTATACTGAGATAACGTTTTTAATTTAAAAGGAAGGGAACATTTATGGGTGCAATGTGCGAGATATGTGAAAATAGAAAAGACTTGGAATTATATAT
>CAKXAF010000105.1:6501-8518 GCA_934869045.1 uncultured Nitrososphaerota archaeon
GAGGAATGCACATGCCATCATTTGAAAGCGCTGGAATTTGGATTACCATCGGAATCGTCGTTGTTGTGATCCTATTCCTCACCCTGTTGTGTTGGAAGCGGGTGCCTGCGGATAAGGCAATGGTGATAACCGGCCTGAAAAAGCGGGTTCTGGTAGGACGAGGCGGCGTACAGGTGCCGTTTTTGGAAACGTCCTGCACCATCTCCCTGGAATCGGTTTCCATGACTACGGATATTACGGAAGCTCCTTCCAAGCAGGGAATTTTCGTCGATATCGCCGGTACGGCGGTTGTCAAGGTTGACAATCATCCGGATATGATTCTCCTGGCAGTGGAGCAGTTCTGCAACGGCAATACCGACCGGACAACACAGAATATCCGCACCGTCGTCGAGCAAATTTTGGAAGGCAAGCTCAGAGGAATCGTTTCCACCCTAACAGTCGAGCAAATCAACGAAGATCGGGTTGCTTTTGAAACGTCCATCGAGGAAAGCATCACCAGCGAGCTGAAGGCAATGGGCCTGCGGCTGATGTCCTACACCGTTTTAAAAATCGCCACCCAGGGCGGTTACCTGGAAAACCGGGCCATTCCGCAGATTGCACAGTCCAAGGCGGACGCAGATATTGCCTCTGCCGAACGGAAGCGCGACACGGAGGTCAAGACCGCTGAGGCAATCCGAGAGGGAGAAAAAGCCAAGCTGAGTGCTCAGGCAGAAATCGCTCAAAGCCAGCGCGACAAGACCATTCGGACAGAGCAGTATCGGGCAGAACAGGATAAAGCCAAGGCGGATGCCGACGTGGCCTATAAGCTCCAGGAGATCGAGAACAATAAAATGGTTGCTGCCCGTCAGGCGGAATTGGCCCAGAAAGAGGCTACTGTTGTGGAAGAGCGCCTGGTCGCCAGCGTGAAAAAGCCGGCCGACGCGGAAAAATATAAAACTGAGGTTGAAGCGGAAGCAAATAAGGTCAAAGCGATCAAGGAAGCGGAAGCCCGCGCAGAAGCGATGAAGCTGGAAGCTCTCGCAAAGGCAGAAGCCCGCCGCGTGGAGGCACAGGCAGAAGCAGACGCCATCCGTGCCCGCGGCGAAGCAGAAGCGGATGCTACAAAGGCGAAGGGCATCGCCGATGCGGAGGCGAAGGACCGCCTTGCGGAAGCGATGAAGAAATACGGCGAGGCAGCCGTTGTGGAGATGGTAATCCAACAACTGCCGGAGATCATGGGCGCTGTTTCCAAACCGATGGAGCAGATTGACCACATCACCGTAATCGACAACGGCGGTTCGGAAGGTGCTTCCAAAGTGGCAAAAACCGTCTCCGATATCGCAATGAATGGATTCACAGTTTTGAAGGATCTGACGGGGATCGACCTCACGCAGCTCATGAAAAATTTTGTGGATCAATCCGGAAATCCCTCAGATAAGGGGCTAGACGGATCTACAGAATCCTAATATGCAAAACCGCCCCGCAGGATAATCCCTGCGAGGCGGTTTTTAAAACATAAATTATCAATAAGCTACTTCTTTTCCTTCTTCCGCAGAGCGATAAGCGGCATCCATAAGCCGGGTCAGCGCAACTGCGTCCTTAGTGCCGAAAGGTGAGGGCTTCTCTTCACGCAGGCACTGCACAAAAAGCGGAACAGGTGCGGGTGAGCTGTATGGAATTTCAGAAGAAGGGATCAGCTTTTTCCCATCATCTATGTTCAGCAGAACTCCGTCTTCCAATGCCCCGCCGACACAGATGCTACCCTTTGTGCCATTGATCTCCAAAGAAAAGGGGCAGCGTTTGGACAGGAATGCCGTTTCCGAAACGGCAATAGCGCCATCCGCATAACGAAGGACGCTGACGCAGTTGTCATCCACGCCCTTGCCGCCGCTGGCTGTGAAAACCGACGAAACCGATTCCGGCTCGCCAAGGAAATATAGGCACAGATACATCGGATGAGCGCCGAGATCCATCATTGCTCCGCCGCCGCATTGAGCCTTGTCAAAAAAGGTATCCGGCAGCCACCCGGAAGAAACGC
>CAKXAF010000106.1 GCA_934869045.1 uncultured Nitrososphaerota archaeon
GGTGTACGCCCGGGTGCTGCCTCTGGAAAGCTCCATCCGCGCCTGCCGGGAGGCCGGGCTTTCCGGCAGCCGGATTCTGGCGGAGCAGGGCCCCTTTTCCCGGGAGTGGAACCTGCTGACCATGCGGGAAAAGCGGATTCAGGCGCTGGTGACCAAGGACTCCGGCAGCCGGGGCGGGTTCGCCGAAAAGCTGGCCGCTGCCCGGGAACTGGGGGTCACAGTGCTGGTCATCCGCCGTCCGCCAGAGGAAGGGATTTCCCTTTCGGAAGTAAAATCCATTTTGCTGGAAGGGAGGGAGCAGCCTTGACCCAGGAATTTCCACGCCTGCTGTTCGCCGCCGCAGGAAGCGGCAGCGGAAAAACCACCGTGACCTGCGCGGTCCTCAAGGCCCTGCTGGATCGGGGGCTTCGGGTGGCGGCCTTCAAGGCAGGGCCGGATTACATTGATCCGATGTTCCACCGCCGGGCGCTAGGGACCCCCTCCTGCAATCTGGACCTCTTTCTGTGCGGAGAGGCGGGGGTCCGCCGTTTGTTTGCAGAAAACAGCGCCGGAGCGGATCTTTCCATTATCGAAGGGGCCATGGGGCTTTATGACGGTCTTCGCGGCGTGTCCGACCAGGGTTCCGCCAACCACTTAGCCCGGGTACTGGACGCCCCGACCATTCTGGTGGTGGATGTAAAGGGCATGGGCTTGTCAGCGGCGGCCGTGGTCAGCGGTTTCCTGCACTTCCGGGAAAACCGCATCTGCGGGGTGTTGCTCAATCGGTGCTCCAAGGGAATGTATCCGGTTTACCGGCAGGCCATTGAGGAGCTGGGCGTCCCGGTGCTGGGGTATCTGCCGGTTTTGCCCGGTGCGTCCTTGGAGAGCCGGCATCTGGGCCTGGTGACGGCAGAGGAGGTCGAAGGGCTTCGGGAAAAGCTGGAACTTTTAGGCGAAGCCGCCCGGGAAACCATCGACCTGGCCGGCCTGGTCCAGGTGGCGCAGGCAGCCAACTTTCTGGATTTTTCGGATAATTTCCGCAAAAATATACAAATTGTAAAAGAAAATCCCATCATTGCAGTGGCGCGGGACCGGGCCTTCTGCTTTTATTATGAGGAAAACCTCCGGTTGTTGGAGCGGATGGGGGCAGTCCTGCGGGAGTTTTCCCCCCTGTCGGACGGATCCCTTCCGGAGGCAGACGGCCTGTGGCTGGGCGGCGGGTATCCGGAGGAGTACGCGGAGGCCCTTTCCGCCAACGCCGCCATGCGGGAGTCCGTGCGGAAAGCTGTGGCGGGCGGGCTGCCCACCATCGCTGAGTGCGGGGGATTCCTTTATCTTTTGGAGGAACTGACCGACCGGGCGGGACGGACCTGGCCCATGGCCGGGGTCCTGCCAGGCGAGTCTCACATGACGGGGAAGCTTATCCATTTCGGGTATGCGTATCTGGAAGCCAAGGAGGAGAATTTGCTGTGCGGGCCGGGGGAGCGGCTGGCAGTCCATGAATTCCACTACTCCCAGAGCAGCAGCGACGGGGCCGGATTTACGGCGGTCAAGGGCGAGCGGCGGCGGGATTGCGGCCATGGAAGCCCGACTCTGTACGCGGGATATCCCCACCTGCATTTTTATGGGAAACCGGAAGCTGCGGAGAAATTTGTCAGAAGCTGCGGGGCGTATCAGGCCCGGCGGCGAAAGGAGCAGGCAACATGACGCTGGAAGAAACCATTCAATCCATCGGCCCGCGGGTCCGGTGGGATTCCATCGCCAAGCCGTTGGGCAGTCTGGGCCTGCTGGAGGACGCGGTGTCGCGGATCGCCGGGATCACCGGATCCCCCAATGTGGACCTTTCAAAGCGATGCGTGGCAATTTTCTGCGCCGATAACGGCGTGGTCGCCCAAGGCGTGACCCAGAGCGGCCAGGAGATCACAGCCATTGTTTCAGAAAATTTTACCAAAGGACAGACCAGCGTCTGCGCTATGGCCCGGGCGGCTCACACCGACGTGATACCAGTGGATATCGGCATCGCCCGGGAGATGGACGTTCCCGGTTTGCTGAACCGTAAGGTGCGGCCGGGCACCGCCGACTTGACCCGGGGGCCGGCTATGGCCCGAGAGGAGGCCGTGGAGGCTCTGGAGATTGGAATTTCCCTGGCATGGGAGCTGAAAGCCCGGGGATACCGGATTGCGGCCACCGGAGAAATGGGTATCGGCAACACCACTACCAGTTCTGCCGTGACCAGTGTGCTGCTGGGCGTGGAGCCGGAGATGGTGACCGGCCGGGGAGCAGGCCTGGACAGCGCCGGACTCCGGCGAAAGATCAGCGCTGTCCGGACCGGGATCGCCGTCAACCGGCCGGATCCCGCCGACCCGGTGGATGTGCTGGCCAAGGTCGGGGGGCTGGATATCGCCGGAATCGCCGGCTTTTTTCTGGGAAGCGCGGCGGCGGGGCTGCCTGCGGTTATTGACGGATTCATCTCTGCTGCTGCGGCGCTGGCGGCGGTGCGGCTCTGTCCGTTTGTGGGGGAATATCTGCTGGCCTCCCACGTCTCCGCGGAGCCGGCAGGGCGGATGCTTCTGGATGCCATGGGGCTTTCGCCGATGATCACAGCGGGAATGTGCCTGGGCGAGGGAACCGGCGCGGTAGCGCTGTTTCCGCTGCTGGACATGGGACTGGCGGTTTACCGGGAGATGAGCACCTTTTCCGATGTAGAAATCGAAGCGTACACCCGGTTTGAAGGTTAGGAGGGGAAGCCGATGCTGGCATTGGTGATGGGCGGAAGCGCCAGTGGGAAATCCGCCTGGGCGGAGGGGCTGGCGGTCTCTTTGGGGGAACGGCGGCTCTATATTGCCACGATGCAGCCCTTTGACGGGGAATGCCGCCGCCGGATTGCCCGCCACCGGGAAATGCGCCGGGAAAAGCGGTTTGAGACGCTGGAGGTCTATACCGGTCTCAAAAACGTGAAGCTGGAGCAGCCGGCAGACGTGGTGCTGCTGGAATGCCTTTCCAACCTGCTCGCCAACGAAATGTACGGTCCGGAGGGCTGTGGGGAGGGGTTCCCGGACCGGATTCTGGAAGGAATTTTCCGGCTGGCGGAACAGACGCCCCACCTGGTCATCGTCTCCAACGAGGTGTTTTCTGACGGGGACAGCTACAGTGAAGAAACACTGGAGTATATGGCGGCGCTGGGGTATTTGAACCGCCGGATCGCGGCCCGGGCAGATTTGGCGGCAGAGCTGGCGGCGGGGCTGCCCGTCCTGCACAAAGGAGGAAATTTGCTGTGAAAAAGCTGTTGGGCGGGCTGGTAACCGCCTTTTCGATGTACTCGGCGATCCCCATGCCCCAGGTGGAGTGGACCGGGGACAGCATGAAGTATGCCCTTTGCTTTTTTCCTCTGGTGGGGACGCTGACCGGCGGGCTTTGCTGGCTGTGGGTCTTTCTCTGCGGGTACTGGCAGCTGGGTGCGGCTCTGTGCGCGGGAGGACTGGTGCTCCTGCCCCTGCTGGTGACGGGGGGGATCCATCTGGACGGCTTTCTGGACACCTCCGACGGCCTCCACTCCCACCAGCCCGCGGAAAAGAAGCTGGAAATCCTCAAGGATCCCCATGTCGGGGCCTTCGGGGTCATCCGCTGCGGAATGTATCTGGCCGCCCAGTTCGCCCTGGGGGCGGCGCTGTACGGGCATCCGGCCCTGACAGGAATCGCCTGCATCGGCTTTACGGTGTCCCGGGGATTTTCGGCCGCCGCTATCGTATCCTTTCCCATGGCCAAAACGTCCGGGCTGGCCTGGATGTTTGCCGACGCGGCCTCCAAACGGGCGGTCCAGGCGGCGGGATGTGCCTTTATCCTGGCGGGATGGGCTGGAATGCTCTGGCTGGATCCGCTGTTCGGTGGGATTGCGGCGGCGGCCTGCGTAGGCTGGTTTTTCTGGTTCTGGCGAATCTGCCGCAGGGAGTTCGGGGGGATCACCGGGGATCTTGCGGGGTATTTTGTGGAAATTTTGGAGCTGCTGCTGTTGGCGGTGGCGGTGCTGGGAGGTTTTTTGCGGTGAAGCTGATCGTAGGCGGGCTGTTTGCGGGAAAATGGGAGCGGCTGCAGGAACTGGGGTTTTCTCCCGAGGAAATCGCCGACTGCCGGACGTCGAGGCTGGAAGCCGCTTTTGAGAAACCGGCGGTTTACCGGGTCAACGCGCTGATCCGCCGGATGGCGGAAGAAAGCCGGGACATGGCGGAGCTGCTGGACGCGGTCCGCGCCCATCCGGAGGTCGTGGTCGTCTGCGACGAGGTGGGCTGCGGCGTGGTCCCTGCGGATCCGTTGGAGCGGGAGTACCGGGAGCGCGTGGGGCGGTTTTGCTGTGAAGCGGCAAAGATGGCCGATTCAGTGGAACGGGTCTGGTGCGGGATCGTCACTGAGCTGAAGGCGGGGGAACGGCATGGGGAATGAAATTATTTTGATTCGCCACGGAAAAACCGCCGGAAACCTCCGGGGAGCGTACATCGGCCGGACCGACGAATCCCTTTGCCCGGAAGGGCGCGCCCTGCTGCTGGCCCGAAAGGAGGCGGGGGAGTACCCGCCGGTGGACCGGGTATTCACCAGTCCGCTGCTTCGCTGCCGGGAGACGGCGGAACTGCTCTACCCGTTGAAGGCCGCCATCCGGGAGGGGCTGCGGGAGATGGATTTCGGGGAGTTCGAGGGCAAAAGCTATGCGGAGCTCAACGGAAACCCGGATTATCAACGGTGGATCGATTTGGAGGGGACGATTCCCTTTCCTGGCGGCGAGGACCCCATGGCCTTCCGTCAGCGGAGCGCGGAGGCGTTCCGTTCCATTTGCCGGGAGCTTCGGGAGAAGGAACGGGCGGCGGTGGTCTGCCATGGAGGAACCATTATGGCGGTTTTGTCCGCGTTTTCGCCTCCTTACGGGGACTTTTACCGCTGGCAGGCGGCGAATGGCTGCGGCTACCGGTTTATTTTTGACGCGGAAAGCGGATTCGCGGAAAATGTTACGCCGGTTCCGGCGGTTTGAGGAGGAATTTCAATGGAAATACTGCTTGCGGTGGTTCTGGGCTTTCTTCTGGACCTGCTGTTGGGGGATCCCCACTGGCTGCCACACCCGGTGCGGCTCATGGGGCTTCTCATCTCCGGGGGAGAGCGGCTGCTCCGGCGGATTTTCCCCAAAACCAGCCGCGGGGAGCTGGCTACCGGGACGGTTCTGGCGGTGCTGGTACCGGCGTTTTCCTTTGCCGTGCCTCTGCTGCTGCTCTGGCTGGCGGGAATGGCCGGGTGGTGGCTGCGGCTGCTTCTGGCAACGGTGTTCTGCTATCAGGCGTTGGCTGCCAAGTGCCTTCGGGTGGAGAGCATGCGGGTGTATCAGGCCCTGCGCAGCGGCGGACTGCCCGAGGCGCAGAAGGCGCTTTCCTGGATTGTTGGCCGGGATACCGATTCCCTTTCAGAGGAAAAGGTGGTCAAGGCCGCCGTGGAAACGGTGGCGGAGAACGCTTCCGACGGGGAAATCGCGCCGCTTTTCTACCTGATGATCGGGGGGGCGCCTCTGGGCTTTCTCTACAAAGCGGTGAACACCATGGACTCCATGATCGGCTATAAAAACGAGAAATACCTGTATTTCGGGAGGGCGGCTGCCCGGATGGACGACGTGTTGAACTTCATACCGGCGCTGCTGTCGGCCTGGTTCATGACTGCGGCCAGCTTCCTGCTGGGATTGGACGGCAGGGGGGCCTGGCGCATCTACCGCAGGGACCGCCGGAACCACGCCAGCCCCAACAGCGCCCGGACCGAATCGGTCTGCGCCGGGGCGCTGGGGCTGCAGCTGGCCGGGGACGCTTATTATTTCGGCAAGCTGGTGAAAAAACCCACCATCGGCGACCCGGTGCGGCCGGCGGTCCCGGAGGATATCCCGGCAGCCAACCGGCTGATGTATGCAACATCGATTCTGGCGCTGCTGGCCTTCGGGGCGGTGCGGCTTCTGGGGGTGCTGCTTTGGATGAGCTGATTCACGGCGGGGATGTGTATACGGACCGCAGATTGCCCGCAGGCGTGGAACTGCTGGACTTTTCCGCTAACCTGAACCCTCTGGGGATGCCCGAGGGCGTCCGGCGGGTTCTGGCGGGCTGCGCGGAGCGTTGTACGGCGTACCCGGACCCCCTCTGCCGGGAACTGCGGGGGGCGCTGGCCGAGAGGGAAGGGATTCCCGCGGAGCGGATCGTATGCGGGAATGGGGCGGCGGATCTGATCTACCGACTGGTCTGGGCGCTGCGGCCCAGGCGGGCGCTGGTTCCGGCTCCTACCTTTGCGGAGTACGCTTTGGCGCTGGAGGGCTCCGGGTGCCGGGTGGACTATTCCTTTCTGCCGGAAAAGGACGGGTTCGTGCCAGGGGAGGCATTCCTGGACGCGGTAAAGCCGGGGGTGGAGTTGATCTTTTTCTGCAACCCCAACAATCCTACCGGCGTGCTTTCCAGCCGGGAGTACCTGCTGCGGCTGGCGGAGCGCTGCCGGGAGGTTGGGGCGGTACTGGCAGTGGACCAGTGCTTCCTGGACTTTGCTGACGGCGGGGAGAGGTGCTCCCTGGTCCCGGAGCTGGAGCAGTTTCACAATGTTGCTGTTCTCAAAGCATTCACCAAACTCTACGCCATGGCCGGGCTGCGGCTGGGATATCTGCTCTGCGGCGGGAAAGCCTTGGCCGAACGGGTGAGCTGCGCCGGGCAGGCCTGGAGCGTATCCACTCCCGCCCAGCTCTGCGGGCTGGCGGCCCTGGAAGCGGCGGATTACGCCGGCCGGACCCGGGACGCCATCCGGGGGGAACGGATTTTTCTGCGGGGGGCTCTGGAAAAGGCGGGGTGCCGGGTTTACGGTTCGGCGGCCAATTATCTCTTTTTCCGCAGCGGCTGGGAGAATCTTCCGGACCGTCTGCTCCCGTATGGGATTTTGGCCCGGTCCTGCGGCAATTATCCGGGGTTGGACAGCCGGTACTGTCGGATTGCGGTCCGCACGCCGGAGGAAAACCGCCGGTTTGCGGAATGCCTTCAAAAAATAGCAGACGGGGAGGAAACATCGTGGCAAAAGCAATCATGATTCAGGGGACGACCTCCAATGCGGGGAAAAGCTTCGTCGCGGCGGGGCTGTGTCGGATTTTTCATCAGGACGGCTACCGCGTGGCGCCTTTTAAGTCCCAAAATATGGCCCTGAATTCCTTTATCACCCGGGACGGGTTGGAAATGGGCCGGGCTCAGGTGATGCAGGCTGAAGCCGCCGGGCAGGAACCGGACGTGCGGATGAACCCCATCCTCCTGAAGCCCACCAGCGACATGGGATCCCAAGTTATCGTCAACGGCGAGGTCATGGGGAATCTCTCCGCACGGGAGTATTACCGCAGAAAGGCCGAGCTGATCCCCGAGGTGAAAAAGGCCTACGACAGCCTGGCCGCAGAGAACGATATCATCGTCATCGAGGGCGCGGGGAGTCCGGCGGAGATCAACCTGAAAAAGGACGATCTGGTGAATATGGGGATGGCCAAGCTGGCCGGCGCACCAGTATTATTGGTTGGCGATATTGACCGGGGCGGGGTTTTCGCGGCCCTGGCGGGGACGCTGCTGCTGCTGGATGAAACCGAAAAGCCTTATCTGAAGGGGACGGTCATCAACAAATTCCGGGGGGACGTTTCTATTCTGGAGCCGGGGCTGCGGATGCTGGAGGATATCATCCGGGTTCCTACGGTGGGGGTCGTGCCCTATCTCCAGCTGGATCTGGACGATGAGGACAGCCTCAGCGACCGGTTCGGCCGAAGGGAAAAGGCGGCGGTGGACGTGGCGGTGATCCGCCTGCCCCGGATCTCCAACTTTACCGATTTCAACCCGCTGGAGTACCTGGACGGCGTGTCCCTGCGGTATGCGGGATCGGTTGGGGAACTGGGCGAGCCGGATCTCATCGTCCTCCCCGGCACAAAAAACACCATGGCGGACCTTTCCTGGCTGCGGCAGTCCGGGCTGGAGGCGCGGATCTTAAAGCACGCTGCTGCGGGAAAGCCGGTGATCGGCGTCTGCGGGGGGTACCAGATGCTGGGGCTCACCGTTTCCGACCCCTATGGAGTGGAGCATGGCGGCGAGATGGCGGGGCTGGGACTTCTGCCCTTTTCTACAGTTTTTGCTTCGGAAAAGACCCGCACCCGGGTTCATGGCACAGTGCCGGAGGTGGGAGGAATTTTTGCAGGGCTTTCCGGGCAGCCCTATGAGGGCTATGAGATCCACATGGGCGTCACCGACGCGCAGGGTGCGGTGGTGTCCGCCGGGAATGTCTACGGGACCTATCTCCATGGCTTTTTCGACCGGGAGGAAATCACCAAAGCCGTGGCGGAGGCACTGTTCCGGGCCAAGGGATTGGACCCTGCCGGGGTGCGGGCCTTTGACATTGCCGCCTATAAAGAAGAACAATATGACAAGCTGGCGGCGGCCCTGCGAGGGGCGCTGGACATGGAGCGGGTCTATCGGATTCTGGAGGAGGGAATGTGATGG
>CAKXAF010000107.1 GCA_934869045.1 uncultured Nitrososphaerota archaeon
TTCCAGATCAAGTCCTGCAACCAAGGCTCTGATAGAGGAGATATGATAAAACAAGTGAGGAGGAAGCCATAAAATGAACACGCCAACCCTGGAAACGGAACGCCTGATTTTGCGGAAATTCACGGAGAAAGACATCGAAGCGCTGTATTTCATCCTGAAAGACAAAGAAGCCAATACCTTCTTGCCCTGGTTTCCTGCTAAAAGCGTCGAGGACGCCCACGGATTTTATGAAGAACGGTATGCGGTGGATTATGCCAAACCCCAGGCATATGCTTATGCGATTTGCCTCAAAAGCGGCGATTACCCGATAGGGTATATCAAGGTAGATATGGATGAAAGTCACGACTTCGGTTACGCGCTTCGCAAGGAATTTTGGCGCCGGGGAATTGCCACCGAGGCTGGAAAAGCCGTCATAGAACAGGTCAAAAAGGATGGCCTTCCTTATATTACTGCCACCCACGACGTCAGCAATCCCCGGAGCGGCAGTGTGATGAAGCAGGTAGGGATGAAATACTGCTATTCCTATGAGGAACAATGGCAGCCTAAAGGGTTCCCCGTCACTTTCCGGATGTACCAGCTGAACTTGGATGGGAACGGTGAAAGGGTATTTAAAAAATATTGGAATCAATATAAAAATCACTTCATTGAAAAAATTTGACCAATTGATAAATAGGGATGCCGCGGATCACGGCGAACGGAAGAAAGGAAACGAATACTATAAATTTCGAAACATTACAGGCCGCCCGGATGAGCTAAGGAACAGCATCGTCAGCAAGATTACACAGCCAGCAGGCTAAGTGTGATCCAAAGCGCTTGTTTCTTTTTCATACCTTGTCACTGTCTCTCTCAGCCCCAGCAGGGCGGGAACATCCTGTCCACCCCATACACCGTATTGAAATAGGGCGAAAGAGGGACGCGATGAATCAAAAACATGTTTTCCGTCGTGTCCTCGCAAAAAATAAGCTTAAATACAATCAAGGCTTGCGGTTCACCGTAAGCCTTGATTGTATTTGTTTGCTGATTTAGTCGCCCCTGGCATCCGACTCCTCCTTTGTGCGGTGAACAGTTCCGTGAGGATGGTGCGGAGGCGCATAGATCGCGTAGAGCTTCAGGGGCGTTTTTCCTGTGTTGACCACATTGTGCCAAGTGCCGGCAGGGACGAAGATGGCGTCGTCCTGGCAAACCGAGCGCTGAAAATTAAGCTGGCCTTTGCAGGAACCCATCAGGACGGTCCCTTGGCCCTCCTCTATACGGAGGAACTGGTCGGTGTCAGGATGTACCTCCAATCCGATCTCGCCGCAGGGGGGGATACACATCAATGTAAGCTGCAAATGGCTGCCGGTCCATAGTGTCCTGCGATAAAATAGGTTTTTCTCCGTAGAGCAGGCAATGTTGACAACAAAAGGTTCCGGTCCAAAATCGGATGTGTTTGGATAATGCTCTGGGTGCCGCATGATAACCTCTCCTTTCTGAAAGGGCGTATGCCTTATAATATATGCCACAGCCTTCCCGCTGGTGCGCAATATCCGAAGCTCATTTTGGTTCTGGATATTGGCCATAGATGAATCCCTTGGGCCTGACTTCGGTATCCAAAAAACTGACCCATTTAGCAAATTCAGAGCCGGCTGGGTTATATCAAAAGTTTCCGGCAGCTTGCAGCTGCATTCTCACCGTCCGATAACATTTTTACAATCCTGAACCTGCTAGAATCTCCAAGGGCCTTACAGATCAATGCTGCCTCCATTTCTTTCGCTGCATTCCCCTCACCTAGATGTTGCTATATACATGGGCGGATGCCAACGTGTTTGTATGATGAAATCTTTCTCTCTTTCCAGACTTTACTTTTTTCTTTGAATTTCCTATAATAGATGTATCAGAAAAATCTGCAAATGGGTGCTGGAAGGAGTATTTTGATATGGATGTACAGATGACCTGGAACCTGGAGGATTTGTTTCCGTCCGAGGAAATGTGGAATGTGAAGCTGGAAGAGGCAAAGCGCCTCTTTGAGCAGCTCGCTGCCCAAAAGGGCCACGCCGCCGCTACCGCAGCTGATCTTCTTCGGACAGCCCGGCTTTACGAAGAGAGTGGAATCCTCTTTGAACAGCTGGCCGTCTACGCATACTGCGGTTTTCATCAGGATATGGCGGTGGGGGAGGCGAAAAACCGAATGGAGCTGATCTCAAACACTGCTGCCAGTGTGGGAGAAAAAACCTCCTATCTGGCGCCGGAGCTGATGCAGTATTCCATGGAAGACTTCAATGCCTACTGCCGGGAGCAGCCGGAACTGGAGCTCTACCGGGGCTTTGCCGTGGATTTTTTTGAGAAGAAGTCCCATATCCTCGACCCCGGCGCGGAAGAAATCCTTGCCCGGATGGGGGACCTGAAGGGCAGCTACCGGAAGATTTACGATGATCTGACGGTTAATGACACGGAATATCCCTTTGTAGAGGGGCCGGATGGCGATAAGGTCCAGGTATCCGACGCGGGCTATGGCAGCGCTCTGCTGAATTCGGACCGCCGCTACCGCCGGGACTATTTTGAAGCCCTTTTGGGAACCTACGGCAAGCATATCAACGTCCTCTCCAGTAACTATTCCGGCGCGGTGAAATCTCGGGTCCACCTGGCCCGCAGCCGGCGGTATCCGACCGCCCGCGCCCATGCTCTGGCCGAAAACCATGTGCCGGAGGAAGTCTACGACAATCTTATTGAGAACGTCCGCGCTGGTACCGGTCCTCTTCAGGATTATGTGTCCCTGCGGAAACGGGTCCTGGGTGTGGATGATTTCCACTTCTACGATTTCTTCGTCCCCATCGTTCCGGATGTGGACCGGGCCTATTCCTACGACGAAGGACGGGAGCTGGCTCTGAAAGCTACCGCCGTACTGGGACAAGACTATGCCGCGCTGATGAAACGGGCGGTCAGCGAACGCTGGATCGATGTCTATCCCGGGAAGAATAAAATGAACGGCGCTTATTCCAACGGCGCTTACGGCGCACATCCTTATATGCTGCTCAACTATACAGATACGCTGGACGATGTATTCACGCTGGTTCACGAGCTGGGCCACTCCATGCACACCTATTTCAGCAGCGCCGCCCAGCCCTATATTTATGCGGATTACAGCATCTTCTGTGCGGAGGTCGCTTCCACTACCAATGAGATGCTGCTGTACCGCTACCTCCTGGACCGCGCCGAATCCAAAGAGCAGAAGGCGCTTCTCCTTTCAAAGCATCTGGACGATATCCGCTCCACCTTTTACCGTCAGACCATGTTCGCTGATTTTGAAAACCAGACGCACCGTCTCGCCGAAGCCGGAGAGCCTCTTCTGCCGTCTACCCTCTGCGGTATCCACAAGAAGCTCAACGAGGATTACTACGGCCCGGACTTTATCGCGGATGAGACCATTTCCTACGAATGGGCGCGGATCCCGCATTTCTACCGGGACTTTTACGTCTATCAGTATGCCACGGGTATCTCGGCGGCTATTGCCATTTCCCGGCGTATTTTCACCGAGGGGCAGAAGGCAGTGGACGACTACCGGAAATTCCTGACGACTGGCGGCAGCGGCCATCCCATCGATCTGCTCCGTGTCGCTGGGGTGGATATGGCTTCCCCGAAACCAGTCCAGGATACGGTCGACGACTTTGCCGAGACACTGGCGGAGTTGAAAACGCTTTTGCAGTCAGGCGAAGCAGGGTGATATAAGCTCGAAGCCGCCGCTCCGTTTGGGGCGGCGGATTTTGTTGAGGGGAACCCCGCGATTCTTCACGGGTTTGATGTTTGACTTGAGAAATGTGCAGCGAAACACCCTGCCCATTCTTCTACAGGAATGGTGGAATCCGCGGTTTGATAAAAGGTGATCCGCATGATCCGGCTGCCCTTCTGCAGAAGAACCGTTGGGAAGATTTCATGATAGGCCGCCGACCAGTCTGCGTCCAGTCCTTTCAAGGGGATTTCTTTATAATGTTTGTTTCTCCTGGCTTCGGACAGATACTCCCGTCCAATTTCACGGGCAAGCCAGGGAGCGGCCGTTTCATAGTATTCAATGATCAGGCCGCCCTGGAACCGTTCCCCGGCTTCCGTTTTTCCGGAACCGTATTCCCGGTATTCGATGATCACCGGCGCCAGCCAGTCTGAGCGGCGTTCCACCCGGTTGCTGCGGTAGGAATCCTCCTGCCGGTATGTTCCGCCGGCGGCCAGATCCGCCAGGGTTGCGAAGGGATAGGGGCCGGGATCCTCCGCCAGCGGGCGGACATTGGTTTCCATAATGTCCGCCTTCCAGGCGCTCAGCATACAGATTACCCAGGCGATGGCCTGGACCAGGAAAAGAAGCAGTCCCAGCCGATGCTGCCTGGCATTTCGCTTCCAGTTTTTTCGATGGCTTAGGGGCTCTCCTGCAGCCAGCTTTTTCCGCAGCCGCCGCAGGGAAAACACTGCGGCCGCCGATATCCATACCGCCCAGAAAACCATTGCCGCGGCCCATAGAACCCGCCATGTTCCGATCTCGGTTACCGTTAGCAGCACCCCTCCGCGAAGGAGCAGGAGGGGATAGACCAGCAGCCAGAAAAGAGTGGAAAGAAGGCTCCCGCGCTCCCGTCTGCGCACCAGATCAAGTGCCAGCGCCTGGACAGCAGGATCGGTGTTCAGTTCCCGGGCGCCGGGCTGGTCGGTGCAGTAGATAAAAAACTGCCCCCAAGTCGCGATATAGCGCCAGCCGTAATGCGCGCTCAGCTCTACCGCTTCCGGGGAAGGTTCCATGCTTCCCTCTGACCAGATACTGACGTTTTTAGGCGCCGGCTCCAGCCGGTAGCGCATAGAACAGGGCTCCGTCTTTTCAAAAGCTGCGACTCCGGCAAAAAAGCCGTCCTTGCAAAGCACAAGGCCCTTTGCGGCCATGTCGGCCAGCCAGCTTTCCATCCCCTCCACGTCATAAACCGGGCAAGGCGGAATGCGGTAGGCATGTTTCGGTTCCTGCTGGCTCATAAATTTCCCTCCGGATTCCCAGGCTCACTCTCCGCATCCATCAGGCAGCAGCGCAGCCTGTCGAGTTCTGCCTGATAGGCTGCGCGTCCTTTTTCCGTTATGCGGTAGGTTCGCTTTCGCCCATCCACGGCAACCTCCTGGATATAGCGTTCGCTTTCAAACTTTCCAAGAATGGTGTACAGGGTCGCCGGGCCGATTTGCAGGCGCCCCTGGGTTTTTTGTTCGATGAAGGCCGCCGCGTCGATTCCGCACATCTCTTCCCGATTCAAGGCCATCAAAACGTAGAACATGGATTCTGTCAGTCCATCCAGCGCCTTTTTTGGCATCGTGCCGCCTCCTATCAATATCGTTCTATGATATCGTTCAACGATATTATAACGCTTTTGCCGCTGGCTGTCAAGTCTTTTCCGGTTTTGCACAGCGCTGGCCTCCTGCTTAGATAAGTCCTTGCGGGATGGAATCTGGGTAAATTCCATGACGTCATTCCTTTCCTCTGTCATTTATTTTCTGCATATAGAAAAAAAGAAAGAATTCCTCTTGACAATCCTGGGGCATAGGTGTATAATCTGAATAAACAAAAAGCCAAATAGAGCTGAGGCATGGTTTTCTGTGCCGAGGCCAAAACCAACAGCGATGACGAAGACCGTTTGAGTTTCCCCGCTTCAGAGAGTTGGCGGTTGCTGCGAGCCAGCGCGGGCGCTCAGAAAACGTATCCCTTCCGAGCTGGAGAGCTGAAACTCTGTAAGGACAGTAGGCGCTCCCGAGTGTGCTGCGTTAGTGCATAGGACTTGTTAGAGTCCGATGAGGTGGCGCGAAGGCGCAATTTGAGTGGTACCGCGGATTGTTTTCAGTCCGTCTCAAAGAATGAGTAAGTCATTCTTTGAGACGGACTTTTGTGTTTCCGGTTTTTTGCCGGCAACCTGTTCGGGAGAAGGGTGAAAGACGGCTTTCTGTTGGAATCAAATAAGCGCCTGCGCGCAGAAAAGGGGAATTGTTATGGAAAAAACCGATTTGAAGGCACAGCTTGCCGAGGTTGCGGAACGGATCCGCACCATGCGGGAAATTATGGGCCTGTCGGAAGAGGAAATGGCCAAATGCACCGATGTCACCCGGGAGGAGTATCGGAGATGCGAGGCGGGCGAAGCGGATTTCAGTTTCACCTTCATTTACAAATGCGCCAGCCGGTTCGGCATTGATCCCACCGATCTGATCAAGGGCGTCAGTCCGACTCTTTCCACCTATACCGTGGTGCGCAGGGACGACGGCCTGCCGATCACCCGCCGCCAGGGCTTTAAATACCTGAACATGGCTCCTTTGTTCAAGAACAAGACCGCCGAGCCCTTTGCGGTTACCATGCCCTATTCTGAAGCGGAGCAGAACGCAGCCGTCAAGCTCTCCACCCATGTGGGCCAGGAGCTGGACATTGTGGTAAGCGGCGCCATGAAGGTGCAGGTGGGAACCCATTCGGAAATCCTGCGGGCAGGGGATTCCATCTATTACAATTCCTCCACCCCTCACGGTATGATCGCTGTGGAGGGAGAAGAATGCCGCTTCTATGCCATCGTCATGAAGGCTCCTGAGAACTTCGAGCCCGAGCAGGACCGTTTCCAGAAGCTGGTGGATGCGCGGCTTGCCCGGCAGGATCGGCAGACTGTCTCTGATCCCTTTGTAAAAACCACGGTGGACGAAAACGGCATTGTCAACGGCATCACCTTTGAAAATGAGGAAAAGTTCAATTTTGCCTTTGACATTGTGGATGAGCTGGCGAAAAAGTGCCCGGACAAACTGGCGATGCTTCATGTGTCCAGGGATAAGACCGAGCGCCGCTTCACGTTCGCGGACATCAGCCGGTGGTCCTCTAAGACCGCTAACTATCTCCATTCTCTGGGGATCAACCGGGGTGACCGGGTGCTGGTGGTACTGAAGCGCCACTATCAGTTCTGGTTCGCGATCGTGGCGCTGCATAAGATCGGCGCGGTGATCATCCCTGCTACCAACCTGCTGATGGAACACGATTTCGACTATCGCTACAAGGCGGCGGGCGTGAAGGCAGTTCTCTGTACCTCCGACGGACAGGTGGCCGACGAGGCGGACCGGGCGGCGAATAACTGCGACTGTGTGAAAGTCCGGATCATGGTGGGTGAAAACCGCTTGGGCTGGCATGATTTTGATAAAGAGGTGGAAGGTTTCTCCGACGTCTATGAGCGTACACCCGACGCTCCCTGCGGGAGCGATCCCATGCTGATGTTCTTCACCTCCGGTACGACAGGATATCCGAAAATTGCTGAGCACAGCTACAAGTACGCTCTGGGACACTATATCACCGCCAAATACTGGCACAACGTGAACCCCGACGGGTTGCATTTCACCATCTCGGACACCGGCTGGGGCAAGGCGCTGTGGGGCAAGTATTACGGCCAGTGGATGAACGAGGCAGCGATCTTCACCTACGATTTCGACAAGTTCGACGCCCACGACATCCTGCCTATGTTTGCCCGGTATCACATTACTACCTTCTGTGCGCCTCCTACCATGTACCGCTTTTTTATTAAGGAAGATCTTTCCAAATATGATCTTTCCTCCATTGAGTATTCCACAACTGCCGGAGAGGCGCTGAACCCCGAGGTCTATGAACAGTGGAAACGGGCCACCGGTCTTTCTCTGATGGAAGGCTTTGGGCAGACCGAAACCACCCTGACGGTGTTTAACCCGGTGGGCACTGTGCCCAAGACCGGTTCTATGGGAAAACCCAGTCCTCTGTATGATGTGGATATTGTACAGCCGGACGGAACCAGCGCCGCAGTAGGCGAGACCGGCGAGATTGTGGTGCGCACAGGTGAAAATCCTCCCTGCGGCCTGTTCATGGGCTATTACCAGAACGAAGAAAAGACCCGGGAGGCCTGGCACGACGGCATGTATCACACCGGAGACACTGCCTGGCGGGACGAGGACGGCTACTACTGGTATGTAGGCCGCACCGATGACGTTATCAAATCCTCGGGCTACCGCATTGGGCCTTTCGAAATTGAAAGTGTGATTATGGAACTGCCTTATGTGTTAGAATGCGCCGTGACCAGCGCCCCCGATCCTGTCCGGGGACAGGTGGTCAAGGCCATCATCGTGCTCACGAAAGGCACGGAAGGGACCGACGGCCTGAAAAAGGAAATCCAAAACTATGTGAAAACACATACAGCTCCCTACAAATATCCTCGAATTGTAGAATTCCGGGAGGATCTTCCCAAAACCATCAGCGGTAAAATCCGCCGCGTAGAGCTCAAGGGCTGATTTTAAACCGAATAGACACATAAGCGCCGCTGTATGGCTTTTTCCCGTATGGCGGCGTTTTTTCTATGTTTGTGTGTTCTAAATTCAAATTTTGTTCACCGTTTTTCTCCCGTATTTGCGTATAATGTTTATGAATAAATTTGTGCGTAAAGGGTGAGAGAAATGGATAAAAATTTGGAATACGAGCCGGTACGCGG
>CAKXAF010000108.1:0-2215 GCA_934869045.1 uncultured Nitrososphaerota archaeon
ATACACGACCGTCAGGGTCTTGCGCATTTCCAGCTCTTTGTCCTCCGGTACGGAAAACGTCATCGTCTTATCCTGCATCATTCCACCTCGCAAACCTCAAAGCTGCACATCTTTCTGATATTTTATATTATAACTCATTTCGAACAAATATACAAGGCCTTCACTGTCTTAAGATTGCATTAATTTTCTCCAGCGCTTTTAGGATTTTTGCCATAGCACGATCGCACTCCTCATCGGTCAGGGTCCTGTCTGCGGCGCGGAGCACCACAGAATAGGAGACGCTCTTCTTTCCTTCGGGGATCTGGCTGCCCTGGTAAACGTCGAAAAGCTCGACTTTTTCCACAATATTGGAGGCGGCGGAGCGGATGGCCTTTTCCAGCTCGGCAATGGGCGTTTCCGCATCGGCGAGGACCGACAGATCCCGGGTGGAAGCGGGGAACTTGGGAAGCGGCTGATAAACAACACGAAGCTGTTCAATTGCCTCGAAGAGAGGACGCAGCCGGATTTCAGCCACATAGGCCCGGACGTCCAGGCCATAAGCGGATGCAGTAGCCGGATGCACCTCGCCCAAAACCGCCAGGGGCCCCTCGCAGCCTGGGATCCGGACCTCCGCCTGACGGCCGGGATGGAGGTAGGGCTCCGCGGAGGGGATGAATTCACCTTTTACGGAAAAGCGTGTGAGAATCGCCTCAATAATTCCCTTCAGCGTAAAGAAATCCTCCTCCGGGCCGTACAGGCCCAGGCATAGATCTTGCGGCTGTCATTGAGAGCCAGGACGGTGAGCATACTGGAGACCAGCTGGGTCCGCATCACCGAGTACTCTTCCCCGAGGGGATTTAAAAGGGCTACGGCCTGCCGGCGGGAATCGTCTTCCGGGAGCTGGAGCAGGTCGGCCGCCTTGGGGCTGATGAAGGAGTAGGTAACGATCTCCCGCATACTCTGGGCAATGAGCAGGGACTTCAGCGTGTCGTTGTGGAGGCGTTCCGGGAGCTTCTGGCCCCGGGTCAGCTGGCCGCGGATGGGAGTGGCGACGATGTGCTCGTAGCCGTAGACGCGCATGACCTCTTCCGCCAGGTCAGCGCGGCCTTCGATATCGTCTCGGAAGGAGGGGATCCGGCAGGTCAGCAGGTCGCTTTCCACGGTGGTGGCGATGGCCAGGGCGTTCAAAATTTCCACCATGGCCGGAACGGGGACGTCGACGCCCAGCAGCCCATTGATGGAAGACGCTGAAACCTGCAAAACCCGTTCTTCAGGCAGCCCCTCGTTCCGGTCGATGACGCCGTCGATGATGTCGCCGGCATCCAGTTCTTCAATGAGCTGGAGCGCACGCTCCATAGCATAGGCTGTGTTGTGGATGTCAACGCCTTTTTCAAAACGCGCGCTGGACTCGGTGCGCATGCCCAAAGCACGGGCAGTACGGCGGACGTTGTCCCGGCGGAATTTGGCGCTTTCCAGGAAAAGGTCCGTCGTGTCCGGCTTGATCTCACTGTTGAGGCCGCCCATGATGCCGGCCAGGCAGGAGGGTTCTTCACCGTCGGCGATGACCAGCATTTCACTGGTCAGAGTATGGGGCTTTCCGTCCAGGGTCGTGATGCCCTCACCGTCTTTGGCCCGCCGGACGATGATTTGGGAGCCTTTGATGTCCCGCATGTCAAAAGCGTGCATGGGCTGGCCGGTCTCCAGCATGACGAAGTTGGTGATGTCGACAATGTTGTTGATGGGACGCATCCCAGCGCTTCGGATGCAGCGCTTCATCCAGTCGGGGGAGTCCTTGATCCGGAGATTTTTGACCACCCGGCCGATGTAGCGGGGGCAGAGGTCATAATCCTCCACCGTTACCTTCATGCAGTCGGAGATGTCGCCGCCCGTTGTACGGTAGGAAGGGACCGGCATGTGGAATTCCTCTTTTAGAGCCACGGCTACCTCCCGGGCAATCCCCAGGACGCTGTTGCAGTCCGGCCGGTTGGAGAGGATCGAGAAATCAATGATAATGTCGTTGAGATCCAACACGTCCCGCAGGTCGGCGCCGGGAGCCCAGTCCCCCTGGAGGATCAGAATGCCGTAAACCTCGGCCCCGGGATAGTCGGCCTCCTTCAGGCAAAGCTCTTCACCGGAGCACATCATTCCGTCAGAGGGCAGGCCCCGGAGCTTGCCCCGCTTGATGTGGGCGCCGTTGGGCAGGTGGGAGTCGTGGAGCGCGCAGGGGACCAGCGCC
>CAKXAF010000108.1:2225-5332 GCA_934869045.1 uncultured Nitrososphaerota archaeon
GTGATGATCTGGATGTGGGCGTCACCGCCCACATCCACCTGGCACACCTGGAGCTTGTCGGCGTCGGGGTGTTTTTCCAGCTTGAGAATACGGCCCACCCGGACGTTGCTCATCGTCTGGGAAAGGTCCTCCACACCGTCGACCTCAAAGCCGCTCATCGTCATTTTATCGCAGAGTTCTTCAGCCGAAACCTTGATATCGACGTAGCGTTTCAGCCAGTTCAGGGATACTTTCATTTCAGGGTCCTCCTTCTGTTTTTCCAATCAGTTGAACTGCTCCAGGAAACGCTGGTCGTTGTCGAACAGCAGCCGGATGTCGCTGATTTTATAGCGGGTGGTGGTCAGCCGATCCAGCCCGATGCCGAAGGCGAAGCCGGAATAGACCTCCGGATCGATGCCGCAGCCGGCCAGTACCCGGGGATGGACCATGCCTGCGCCGAGGATCTCGATCCAGCCCGCGCCCTTGCAGACCCGGCAGCCCTTGCCGCCGCAGGCGGAACAGCTGACGTCTACCTCCACACTGGGTTCGGTGAAGGGGAAAAAGGAGGGGCGGAACCGAACCTGAGTCTCCGGACCGTAAATTTCGTGGACAAACTGTTCCAGGCAGCCTTTGAGGTCGCACATGGTGATTCCTTTATCCACCACCAGGCCCTCCATTTGGTGGAAAATTGGGGAGTGGGTGGCGTCCACCTCATCGGCGCGGTAGACCCGGCCGGGGCAGACAATCCGGATGGGGGGCTGGCGGTGCTCCATCACCCGAATCTGAGCCGCAGAGGTCTGGGTCCGGAGCAGCAGGCTTTCTCCCAGATAGAAGGTATCCTGCATATCCCGGGCCGGGTGATCCTTTGGGACATTCAGTGCTTCAAAGCAGTAGTAATCTGTTTCGACCTCCGGACCGTCCACCACGTCGAAGCCCATGGACCGGAAAATATCAATCAGATCTTCCTGAACAATGCTCAAAGGGTGCAGGCCGCCAGCGGCCCGGGTTTTGCCGGGCATGGTGACGTCCAGCCGTTCAGCGGCCAGCCGTGCTTCCGTTTCCTGGGCCTTCAGTTCCTCCTGACGGCGGGCGACAGCCTCCTCCAAAGCTTGGCGGACTTCATTGGCCACCTGGCCGATGGCCGGCCGTTCTTCAGCAGACAGCTTGCCCATCTGCTTGAGAATTGCGGTCAACTCGCCTTTTTTCCCCAAATATTTGACCCGCAGGGCATCCAGGCCCTTGCCTTCCAAGCAATCGCGCAGTTCTTTCAGCGCGTTTTCCTTGATCTGTTCCAATTGTGCACGCATAATCTTCCTCCTCCAATTCCAAACAAAAAGCCTTCGTCCCGTCCGTTTCCGGACTGGGACGAAGGCATAACGCTCCGCGGTACCACCCAGGTTCCGCCCAAAGGCGGCCCTTAACCCCCTTTAACGCGGGGAAAGTCGTCGCTTCCTACTGGAAAGGTTCAGAAGCGCCGCTCACAGGGGAAACTTCACGAAAAACAGCGGCAGACGGGCTTTCAGCCGGTGACCCGTCCTCTCTGGGACATAAATTTCGCTACTTGCCTGGTCAAAGCGTTTAATTAAAATTATAATAACACACGATTGGGAGAATTGCAAGGGATTTTCCAAATTATTTTGACAGGTGAGGCCGGCATGTCTGATGCCAAACACTGCGGCAGAAAGTACCAACAGCCAGTGGTGAAGGACGCCGCCGCTCAGAAGAAACGTACAGACCGGTATCATGGAGAGAGTCAAAGCTTTTGGCAGCGAGCGTTTTTATACAATTACGCTTGCATCCTGCTTCTCCGCCGCATCACCCAGACGTTCCTTCATTTCATTTACATCGGAGGACATTGCCTGAATAAAACGCAGAATATCTCCGCTCCAGATGATAATATTCATGCCTTTCTGCGCCCACTGAAGCTGTTTTTCCTTGGTGGTGGAAAGATGATTTCCGATGCCGATCCCACGGCTCCGGCAGGAGGCAATTATTTTTTCAACATACTCCTCGAACAGCGGGCTGTCGTATTCCTCCGGAATTCCAAGGTTGATGGAAAGGTCATGGGGCCCGATAAAGACGGCATCTACATCCGGCATATCCAACAACTGGTCCAGATGGTCAACGGCAAACCGGCTTTCGATATTCAAAATCAAAAGATGCCCATCATTGTATTGCTTTAGATATGCAGACTCTTTTTCCGATAAGTTTTCCCGTCCCGCAAGGACCTCCTGAAGGCGTTTCCCCTTGAGAGGACGGTATTTTACCGCGCCGCGGAGTGCGTTGACCTCCTCGATGGTTTCGAGATAAGGAGAAACCACCCCTGCAGCTCCGGCATCCAGCGCGGCAGTTGCCTCATAGGGATTTGGGGAGGAGATACGTACAACCGGCGCAATTCCTTTTGCGCCGTACGCCTGGCACATCCAAGACATCGTCGAACGGTCCAGCGGCATGTGTTCGGTGTCGATAAAGACGAAATCGACTCCCGTTTTTGAGATTTCTGCTACCCATTTCGGGGACGGGGAGGCTATCAGCGTGCCATAAACCCGTTTCCCGTTTATAAATGCCTGTTTCAATTCATATTGGTCCATGATGCCGATCTCCTTCATTTAAAATTAGATGAATATTGACCGTTCGTTATCCCAGGGATTTGCAGAAAGATTCTGTCAGCATATCCATATATCGAACCTCCTGCTGGAAAAGTGGAGACAGTTTCGCGGGATCGACTGAGCGGGTATAAACAGAGGTGAGGATTCCATGCTCCTTCAGATGGTATTTCGCGTTGATTGGATAGCACTGCCGTTCAATTTGGGAGCAAAGGCTCAGATACGCCTGTATTTTTTCAGCGAGTTTGGGCTGGGTCCTCCAGCATTTCAGAAGCTTTGCATAGAGCGCAGGATGGAAATTCGCCATAACGCCGGAAAAGCCGGCCGCCCCCTTCTGCATAGAAGCGAGGAGGGTAGAGGCATTGGCGTTGAACAGCTTCAGCCTGGAGCCCCTGATGGCCTGTAGGCGCCTTTCGATCACTTCGATATCACAGCAGGTATCTTTTAAAAAGAGGAACCGTCCCGTTTCCGCTGCAAAACGGATTTCCTCAACTGTTAAAAGACGCTTATATGGATGCGGAC
>CAKXAF010000108.1:5342-8441 GCA_934869045.1 uncultured Nitrososphaerota archaeon
ATGCGGACATTCGTAAAGCCCCAGTGGAACGGACGGATCCATTGTATCCAAAAGGAACTTCAGGTTATCCATCCAGGCGCTGGCATCATTTCCGTGGCAATCCATGCGGTTGGTGATTAAAACGACAGCGTCTACTCCTGTTTGGGCGACTTCACGAAGCTCGGCCGCCTGATCTTCCCGGTCATATGAGATATGCCCGGAGGCGATAACTGGAATGGATGCGTGCTTTTTTACAAATTCCGCAATTTGAAGACGTTCCTTCAGGCTTAAAAAAAACATTTCACTGGACTGGCAGACAGCAAACAAGCCATCTGCGCCGTTTTCCTCATACCAATGAATCAGTCGCTCCAAAGATGAATAATCGACCGCTCCGCTTTCTGTGAAAGGCGTAAGCATTACCGGCCACATGCCGTTTGGATTTGAAATTGTACTCATGATACCCCTCCTTTCCCCTCAGTATAAGCATCGTTGCAAGTTTTGTCAATTGTAATGACGAAAATGATACTAAAAGGTGAATCTGCAACATTTACAGGAATTGGTTTTTAAAAATATAAGTTGCATTTTGATTAAAAAGTGGAATTTTGTTAAAAATGCCGGAATTGTAACTTGACCTTGCAAATCCTCATGCCTATAATGTAAATATACTTTACGAAAAGACGGGGAGGTATTCATGGTGGCAGCTGCTCGAATAGCTGGAAAGTCCGACACAACCTTTGCTCCGAAAAAAGGTTGGGCTCTTGTTAAAAAACGAATTTGGACCAGTCGGTATCTTTATCTGTTGTTTCTGTTTCCGCTTCTTTACTTTATTATTTTTAAATATGGCGCCATGGTCTGGCTGACGATTGCATTTAAGGATTATAATGCCGTGCAGGGGCTCTGGAAGAGCGAGTGGATAGGGTTCAAGCATTTTGTTACCTTTTTTCAGACGCCGGACATCCTGAGACTGATCCGGAATACCGTCCTGCTGAGCGTATACAGCCTGTTGTGGAGCTTTCCGATGCCGATTTTTTTGGCTTTGATGATTAACGAGGTGCAGAACAAACCCTTTAAAAAAGTCGTGCAGAATATTTCCTATCTTCCACACTTCTTTTCCACTGTAATCATCTGCGGCATTTTGGTAAACATCCTTTCAACGAACGGACTTGTCAATCAATTTCTGGGCCTGTTCCAGATAGATCCTGTCAATTTTCTGACCAAACCCCAGTATTTCCGTACGATTTATATAGCCTCCGGAATCTGGCAAAGTGTCGGCTGGGGGTCCATTATTTATCTTGCCGCGTTGAGCGGTGTTGACCCGGGGTTATATGAATCCGCCGTTATTGACGGCGCAGGCAAGCTCCAGCAGATGCGGTACATCAGCATCCCTTCCATCCTTCCGATCATTGTAATCCAGTTTTTGCTGTCCCTCGGACGTATCATGTCCGTTGGATATGAGAAGGTGCTGCTGCTTTATAATGGAAGCATTTATGAAACGGCCGATGTCATTTCAACCTATGTTTACCGCCGCGGTCTGGAAAGCTCAGAGTTCAGCTACGCCACAGCGGTCAGTATGTTTGAATCGGTCATTAACATCATCCTGGTTTGGACCGTCAATAAGATTGCACAGCATCTTGGCGAAACTAGCCTGTGGTAGGAGGGAGTTCATAAGATGATTGTCGGAAAACGCAAAACAAAAGGGGAAGTCGTTTTTGATTTTATCAATGCAATTCTCCTGATCCTGCTCTGTGTGATCGTCCTGATGCCTATTTACCACATGTTTGTTGTGTCCATCAGCGATGCGTTCGCCGTTGCGCGGGGCGAAGTATCCTTTATGCCAATTGGACCCAATCTCAAAGCCTATAAAGCGCTGTTTATGAACCCTAATATTCCCCGGTCCTTTTTGAACTCGATTGTGTACACCGTAATGGGTACGGCGGTCAATATGATTATGACGGTGCTTTGCGCCTATCCGCTGTCCAGAAAGCGATTTTACGGGAGAAGCGTCTTTACATTTCTGATCATTTTTACGATGTTTTTCGATGCGGGCATGATCTCACGGTATATGGTTGTCCGGACGCTGCATCTGCGCAACACCATCTTTTCCATTATCCTGCCGGGCGCGGTCGACGTGATGAATATGGTGATCATGCGGACCTTTTTCCAAGCGATACCGGAGGATCTTTACGAGTCAGCCTATCTGGATGGTGCAAATGATCTTCAAATCCTGACGCGGATCGTGCTGCCGCTTTCCACTGCAACCTTTGCAACGATCGGGCTTTTTTATGCGGTGGGGCATTGGAACTCTTGGTTTAATGCGCTTGTTTATCTGGACGATCAGAAAAAGTTCCCTATGCAGCTTTGGATGCGTTCTGTCGTTATGCAGGGTTCCACAGACGGCTTCAATAACTATATGACCGAGGCGGAAGGGAAGATGGAGGTAATCGGAGTCAGTGTTCGGTACGCAATGGTGTTTATTGCGATGCTTCCAATATTATGTGTCTATCCATTTATACAGAAATATTTTGTGAAAGGAGTTATGGTGGGATCTTTGAAAGGTTGAAGGCTCTGTCCAAGGGCAGACGGCAAAATGACAAGTACAGGATCAGAAGGGAGATTCAGACAATGAAAAAGAATCTGGCAAAACGTGTAATCGCATTCCTTTGCGGCAGTATGATGCTGGCGGGTCTGGCAGGCTGTTCGGGCTCCGAAAAGGAAAGTATGCCGGCCAATACAGCCTCGCAGGGCTCCGCCGCTTCCCAGGAAGGTGAAAGCACTTCCGGCAAGTTGATTGATGAACCGCTGGAAATCGAACTGCTGTTTTCAGGAGGGGACACGATTGATCCGGACGGTCTGATTGTGCAGCAAATCAAGGAAAAAACCAATGTGCATTTAAAGCTGAATGGCATCCCAAGCGACTATGCTACCAAGAGGAACACCATGCTTGCAAGCAATGATATTCCAGATGCAGTCTGGTGCGAGCTCAGCAATATCAAGCAGTACGCACCGATGGGCATGTTCCTGAACCTTTCGGATTATGAAGAGGATATGCCTAATTACATGAGCCTCATCAACGCAGACGACCGCAAGGAGTCTACGCGGGTGCTGTATCTGGAGGGGAAT
>CAKXAF010000109.1 GCA_934869045.1 uncultured Nitrososphaerota archaeon
AAATCATTCCAAAGGAGGTGCCTATGTGTTCTTTTTCAATCTGCCGGAATCGGTAACAAATGCGTTTGCAGACCGCGGGGTTGCTGCCGATCAAATCTGCTATACGGCAAAAGCCGATGTATCCAAAGAAAATCAATATGAGGAAATATACCTGGCCCTGACGCGGGATGAGCTCTGTATCCTCTACGGCCATGAACGGTTCGTAGGGCGAAAGCGGCGCGAGACCCGGATTCTTTATGATGTCAGCAATTGCCGAACATTTCCGCTGACAAAAATCAAAGAGGTTGTCATCGACAGGCTGTATACTGTTTCCTCCTTTATCATCCGGACGGACGATGAGGAAATCACGGTGTGCAGGCTGTCTCTTTCTTCGATTGGGCTTTTTGAAAAGTTCCGCAGCCGGATCCTGGCGCTCCGGGAGGGAACTCCATTGGATGACTGCGGGCTGAAGGACGAACACCGGGTCTGCCCGAAATGCAAACGCCCCTACCCCAATCAGGAGCGGACCATCTGTCCAAACTGCCTCTCCAACACTACGTCCTTCAAGCGGCTTTTAAAGGAATACCTTTCCTATAAAAAGGAGGCCGCTCTGATTTTTGTGCTCATCCTCATCAGCAGCGTGCTGACCCTTGTAACGCCGCTGTTTTCTTCCCGGATGTTTTACGACCAGGTTCTCACCGAGCCTTCGGTGGCGGACGGCACAGTCTATGGCAAATACTACGGCCAGCTGGTCATGATCGTCCTGCTGATTTTCGCCATCAAGCTGATCGCCACCTTTTTCAGCTCCATTTACGGCATCATCGTCTCGAAAATTTCCTGCGACGTGCTTCACAGGCTCCGCGTCAAGATCTTTTCTTCCATGCAGCGGCTGTCGGTGAATTTCTTTGTCAGCAAAGCCACCGGCACCTTGATGACCCGTATTGACGACGATTCTGACTGGCTCTACCACTTTTTTGTGGACCTGGTCCCCTATTATATCGTCAGCGTCCTGACCGTGGCCGGACTGGTGGTGGTCATGTGTACCATCAGCCCCCTGCTCACTCTGCTGATTTTCGCCTCCATCCTGATCATCGGGTTCTTCATCTCCCGGCTCCAGCGCTACCTGAAGCGGCTCCACCGCCGCCAGCACCGCGCCGTCCGGTCGATGAAATCCACCATCACCGACTCCCTGGGCGGCCAGAAGGTGGTCAAGTCCTTCGCTCGGGAGGAACAGGAGGTCAGCCGCTTCGACGCCCGGAATCAGAACTACTTCCAAACCCGCATCGACGCCGGCTACTACAACGCTTCCCGCTTCCCCATCCTGCGGATGATTTACCGCCTGTCGGAAATCGCCATCTTCGGCCTGGGCGCAGTCTTGGTCATCAAGGGGAACATCACCCTGGGCGCCCTCACCGCTCTCATTGCCTACTCGGACATGGCCCTCAACAGCATCGAGTTCTTCATGAGCTCCGCCAACGAGGTCGCCCGTTCCATGGATTCCGCCTCCCGGATGTTTGAGATCCTGGATACGGAGCCTTCGGTCCGGGAGAGCGACCACCCCGTCCGCATCGGCCGGATGCGGGGCGACATCGCTGTCAAAAACATTTCTTTTGAGTACGAGGTCGGCCGCCCGGTCATCAAAGGCGTCAGCTTCGAGGTCGGGGCCGGACAGATGATCGGCCTGGTGGGCCGCACCGGCGCCGGAAAATCCACCCTCATTAACCTCATCGCCCGGCTCTACGACGTAACCGAGGGCGAGATCACCATCGACGGCGTGAACATCAAGGACATCGCCTTTGAAGACCTCCGCAGGAATATCGGCGTCGTGACCCAGGAGACCTATCTTTTTATGGATACTATCGCCGGAAATATCCGCTACGCCCGGCCTGACGCATCCATGGATGAGGTCATTGCGGCGGCCAAAGCAGCCTACGCTCATGACTTCATCCTGCGCTTCCCGGAGGGCTACGACACCAAGGTCGGCAACGGCGGCGTCCAGCTTTCCGGCGGCGAACGCCAGCGGATCTCCATCGCCCGGGCCATCCTCCAGGATCCGGCCATCCTGATTCTGGACGAGGCCACCGCCGCCATGGACACCCAGACCGAACGCAATATCCAGACCGCCATCGAGCGCCTCCGCAAGGGCAAGACCATCATCTCCATCGCCCACCGGCTCTCCACTCTGCGGGACGCCGACAGCCTTGCCGTCATCGACGACGGCGAGCTCAGCGAAAAGGGCACCCACCGGGAGCTTCTCGACCTGCGCGGCGTCTATTACAACCTTCACAAGATCCAGCTCGATTCCCTGAAGTTCATCAACCAGGACTAAACGGGCAGCAAGGAGCGTGTTATGAACGATTTTACTTATCTTTCCCCGGAAGATCTGACCTTCTCCCTCAGTGAAAACGGCATCCTCTCCCTGGACTCCGGGGGGATTCACTACGATTCCGTCCAGCTCATCCGCCTGTTCCCCTTCCAGTATCCGGAGGAATACCTTTCGGTGTCCGGGACGTCAGACGGCGAGCAAAAGGAGCTTGGGATGCTCCGGGACCTGGCCTCCTTTTCCCCGGAACAGCGCCAGCTTCTCACCGGCTACCTCGCCTACAAATACTTCATTCCCCGTATCGAAAAAATCGGCAAGCTGGAGGAAAAGTTGGGTTACGTCTATATGGACGTCACCACAGTACTTGGCCGCAAGACCATCTGCATTGCCGATGTGACCTCCAACGTCCGGCTCATCCGCCCGGGCTATGTAACCATTGTCGACGTTCAGGGCAACCGGTATACCATCGACAATCTGGACGCCCTCGACAAAGACACCCGGCAAAAGATTGAGCTTTACATCTAATTGACCCCAATCCCTTTTAAAGGAGGGTATGCTATGCACTTTACTTCTTCCAGGCTGGAGGAAGTCCGCGCCTTGTTGGGCTGCGACCCCGTCTACAGCCTGGATTTCAACCTGGATGGCCGCGGAAAACCGGTGGACGGCGTCTGCGCCGTCACAGAGACGGAACTGGTCATTCTCCGCGGAAGTCTTTTTGCCTTTCGCTGTCCCCTGAACGAGATCGAAGAGTTCGTCACCACCCAGCTGGTGGGCAGCGGCTCCTTCGGCATCATCCGCGCCGGAAAAACCGAGCAGCTCTGCATCTTCACCCAGGACCGGCTCAACGCCTTCGCGGAGCTGGGCAAGCTGGTGGAATACCACCGGGAGACCGGGATCTTCCCCGACCCCGGCGAGGAGGAATCCGCCGTCCGCCTCTGCCCCAAATGCGGCAGCGTCATCCCCGAGGGCACCGGTATCTGCTTCCACTGTGAAAAAAAAGGCAAATACCTCTGGCGGGTGGTCCGGCTTTCGCTCAAGTATAAATGGTCCCTGATTTTTTCTGTACTGGCCACCGCTGCGATCCAGCTTTTGTGGATCCTCTACCCCTACCTTCAAGGCGTGATCATCGACGACTACATCACCCCCAAAAATCAGGACCTTCGACAGCTTTTCATCATTCTCGGCGTCTTTATGCTCATTCCCCTGATCATCATGTTTATGGAGATCATCAACGACCGCTGTACCGCTAAGGTGTCCATGTCCGTAGGCCGTGACCTGCGGGCCCAGCTGTTCCGCAAGATTCAGGAGCAGTCCATGAAGGCCATCACCAAGCGCCCCACCGGTGAGCAGATCAAGCGGATCTCCAGCGATACCGAAAAGGTCCAGCAGTTTGTTGCCATGTACGGCAAAGAAGCGGTGGTCCGCATCCTCTCCACCATAGTCATTCTGGCTGTCATGCTGTTCATGAACTGGAAGCTGACCCTGCTGGTGCTGATTCCGGTCCCCCTTGCCATCATTGCCACCCAGATGATCTTCAAGTACATCCACCGCAAGTACGAGCTGGTCTGGAACCACTACAGCCAGTCCGAATCCACCCTTCACGACATCCTCAGCGGCATCCTGGTGGTCAAGACCTACGGCAGTGAAAAGCGGGAGATTGCTCATTATTCCAGCCATTCGGAGCGTTTTGCCAAAAGCATGTACCGCGCCGACAAATTCTGGTTCCTGGCTTTCCCCATCATTGGCTTCGTCATCACCCTGGGCGAGTACTTTTACCTGTATTTCGGCGGCCAGCAGGTGCTCATCGGAGCACTGAGTCTGGGCAGCCTGCTTCGGTTTTCCGCCTATATTGGCATGATCTATGGCCCTCTGCGCTGGATCATCCAGCTCCCCCGCTACATCGCGGAATCCGCAGTCAGCGCCGGAAAAATCTACGAGATTATCGATGAAAAAGAGGACGTCTCCGACTGCTCCGACCCGGTGGATCTGCAAATCCGGGGCCGCGTGTCCTTTGACAACGTGGGCTTTGGCTATAAGGTTTACAAGCCCGTCCTGAAGAACATCTCCTTCGACGTGCAGCCCGGCGAAATGATCGGCATCGTCGGCCCTTCCGGCGTAGGGAAATCCACCCTCATCAACCTGATCATGCGCCTCTACGACGTCAGCTCCGGCTCCATCAAAATCGACGGCACGGACATCCGGGACATCTCTCAGAACGCCCTCCGCAGCCAGATCGGCGTTGTTCTCCAGGAAACCTATCTTTTCGAGGGTACGGTCTTGGAAAACATTCTCTATGCCAAGCCAGACGCCACTATGGAAGAGGTCATTCAGGCCGCAAAAACTGCCAACGCCCACACCTTTATCTGCAAAATGCCCAACGCCTATCAGGAATACATCGGCAACAAAGGCTATAAGCTCTCCGGCGGCGAAAAACAGCGGATCGCTATCGCCCGAGCCATCCTCCGGGACCCACGGATCCTCATTCTGGACGAGGCTACAGCCTCCCTAGACACCGAAACGGAAAAACTCATCCAGGAGGCTCTTGCACGGCTGACTCAAAACCGCACCACCTTCGCGATTGCCCACCGCCTATCCACCCTTCGCAACGCTGACCGGCTTATCGTCCTGGACAAGGGCCGTATCGCCGAGATCGGCACTCATGATGCGCTGCTCCCCAACAAATCCGTCTACTACAATCGGGTCTGGGCCCAGCGCCAGACCTCCACCCTCTTAAAGGTTGCCTTACCCAACAATCCCAAAACGCCCGCGTTTTGGATTGACGCGGGCGTTTGCTTATAAAAGGAGTATCACAAGTCCGAAGTCCGGCTTTTTATCTGCCGAATGGCAGCCGCTGGATATCGCTGCCGCTGGAACTCTCCTGCTGCTGGCTGTCAGACGAATTCAGGGATCCCTTATCCTCTGCCAGCTCCACGCTGATGGTGTAGGTCTTGACTTTGCCGGAAAGGCTCTGCTGCACAACGGTCAGCTCCACCATGTCGCCGGGTTTCTTGGCGCTCATAATGCTCTTGACCGTTTCAGAGTCCCGAACATCCTGTCCATCGATCTGGGTGATGATATCACCGGCACGGAGGCCCTTGGCGTAAACATCCATGTCCTCGCGGACTGACTGGACCCACAGTCCCGGGGTATAACCTGTCATGGCGCCCACCGCGTCGCTGACTGCGTAATACGTGATGCCCAGCAGCACCCGGCCGCGGACATATCCATAGGCGATCAGATCGTCCACGATCGGTTTTGCCGTGGAGATCGGGATGGCAAAGCCGATCCCCTCAATTTGAGTAGAGGAGAGCTTCGAAGAGTTGATGCCGACCACCTGACCGTATTTATTAATCAGCGCACCGCCGGAGTTTCCGGGATTGATGGCCGCGTCGACCTGGATGGCCTCCATCTCGATGGATTCGCCGGTTTCCTCGCTGGTGACCGTAATCAGCCGCTTCAGGCCGGAGACGATCCCCTGGGTTACAGAACCGGCCAGATTCATGCCGGTGGGGTTGCCGATGGCAACAATGCGCTCGCCGACCACCAGCTCGTCAGAGCTTCCGAATTCCGCTGCGGTCAGGTTGCTGGCGTCGATTTTGACGACGGCAACGTCGGTTTTCTCGTCGATGCCTACCACTTCCGCCTCATATTCCTCGTCGTTGTCCAGAATGACCAGGATACCGCCGGTCGCGCCGGAGACCACATGGGCGTTGGTGACAATATAACCGTCGCTGTTCATGATGATACCGGAACCGGTGCCATACACCTGCATGGGATATTCCGTCCGGTAGGTCTGGATGCCTACGACAGAGGGCCGGACCTTGGCGGCGATCTCCTCAGTGGAAAGCACGCCGTCGGTATACGCCTCCTCGTCCGGGGCCGGGCGGTTATTCAGCGAAAGCTGCGGGCCGTCCCGCACCTCATCGGAAGAGGAAGATGATGCTCCGCCGTTCAGTGCGGGGTCCTTCCCGCCGCCGTTCTGCTGCCGGCTGTAGAGGATGAATCCAGTGAATGCCGCCGCGGTAACCAGAAACACAACGGTCATCACCACGGCGAAAACCTTCAGCCCCGTATTGTTTTTCGGTTTGTATCCCACGTTTCCCCGGGAGATCTGGTCATAATCCTCATAGCTCCAGCGGTAATCCTGCTGCGGATGAGGCGGAGGCGTCTGCGGCGGAATCTGCTGGTCGCCGAAATTCTGGAACCCGCCGGAAGGGCTGCCCGGCGCCTGGCCGGAACCGACCGTACCCGGATTCGGATTTCCCGAGTAACTCTGCCAGTTGTTGAAAGGCTGACCGCCTCCATTTGCTGAAGTTCCGCCATCGGGGCTGCCATTTGGAGCGGACGCTCCGTTTTCCGGTGCAGAAGCGCCGGTATTCTCCGTTGTATTTTCATGGTTCTCACCCGGCTCCCAGCCGTTGGTTCCATAAGAATCGTTTCTGTCATCCATAGTGGATTCTCCTCCTTTTGGTTGATACCCTTAGTTTACCGGGAATTTGTGAATAAATTTAAAAAACCGGTCCAAACGAATTCTGAATTTTTTTGACAGAATCCTTAACAATTTTCACCTGTCCATCACAAAGCCCTAAAAGGCGGCAGGCTCCTTTCCCAAGCCGGGATCGGAGCCTTGCTTTATGCCTGCGGAGCCTTATCCGATGGCTCTTCCTTAGGCTGCTGGTTGGGGTATTCCTTTTCCCGGCCCTTTACCAAAGCCGGATTTTTCGATTTCGCCGTAGGGACCGAAAAAACGAATTCCGTATATTCTCCCTGCACGCTCTTGACAATGATGTCGCCGCCGTGGAGGTTGATAATGGACCGGACCAGATAGAGGCCCAGCCCCACGCCGTTTTTATCCACGCCCCGTGAGCGGTCGGTTTTATAGAATCGGTCAAATACACGCGGGATCTCTTCCTTGGAAAGTCCTTCTCCGCTGTTGCGGATGCCGACATAGGTCATACTGGCGTCCACGCTGAAGGAGAATTCCAGGTAGCCCCCCTCGCTGACAAATTTCACCGCGTTGTCCACCAGGTTGTAGACCACCTGGTGAATCAGATCCGGATCGGCGTCAACCATCACCTTATCCGTATCCAGTCCCCGGATATCCAGCTTTTTCTGCTCGATGCTCTGCTCAAAGGAAAACACCGTCTCGCAGATGATCTCCAAAATATTGAACGGGGTCGTCTGAACCTTCAGTTCACCGGCTTCGATGCGGGAAAGGTTGAGCATGCTCCGCACCAACCGGGACAACCGCTTGACCTCATCGGAAACGATCCGCAGATAGTGTCGCTCCTGATCCTTGCCGATGGTGCCGTCCAAAATACCGTCGATAAAACCTGCGATAGAGGTCATGGGCGTCTTCAGCTCATGGGAGACGTTGGCGATAAAGCTCCGGCGCATGGATTCCAGTTCGGAAAGGGACCGCGCCATGTTGTTGAAGGACATGGCCAGCTGCCCGATCTCGTCGTCGCCGTCAATCCGGATGCGGGTGGTAAAATCCCCCTGCCCAAATTTTTTCGCCGCCGTGGACATCTCCCGCAGAGGCCGCACCATCTTCAGGGTGACAAAATATGTGGCCACAAAGGAAATCAGCAGCACCGCCACGGCGGAAATCAGGAAGATCTTGATCATCTCTGTAAGAAAGGTCCGCATATCCGCGTTATCCGCGGATACGAACAGGTATCCAACCGTCCCCGCAGAGGTCTTTACCGGCTGACAGACGGTGAATTTCGGCGTCTTGTAGAGATTTTCCAGGCGTCCGACTTCGCTGTACTGCCCCGCATCCGCCTTCCGCAGGATCGAGGCGGGGATCTGATAGGTGCTGTGGACCACACAGCTGCTTCCCTCGGTGCAGAGCAGGGTCTTTCCGTTGATATCCGTCAGGAAAATCGTCGTGTCATTGGATTCCGAAAGCGCGGTCAGTGTCGGCGCCAGAGCGTCCCGGTCCAGCAAAAGCCGGGAATCCACCCGCTCCAGCACATATCCCCTTGCCACCGTTGTGCAGTTGGTCAGCAGGCTGATCTTTTC
>CAKXAF010000110.1 GCA_934869045.1 uncultured Nitrososphaerota archaeon
CGCCATGGTGCAGCAGTATCAGAACTCCGCGCGGAATAATCTCCTGTTCAACCTGCTCCACGGTTGCTTCGCGGACGAAAAAATCCAGGCGCAGATGAACGATTTCCAGATCGGCTATGAGAACAGTCAGTATTTTACCGTGCTGGTATTCCACTGTCCGGAGGCCCGGGGAAATAAGCGGTTTACCCTCTTTTTGAACATCAAAGCCGGATTGATGGCAGAACAGCTTCCTTTCGATCTGATGGAGACATTGGACGAGGACATTGTGGCGATCCTGAATTTTTCGGATCCCAAAGGGCTGCAGGCCGCGGAAAAGCTGGTGGGGAAGCTCCCGCGCTACATTCGGGAGAAAATGGACGTCTCCCTGCACATTTCTTGCGGAACGGAGGAGAAGGGAATTATCGGAATCAGCAAATCCTATCAAGCCGCTAAGGAACGCAGCGACAGCCTTCGCTTTTCTGGAAACAGCGGGGCCCATCCGCTCCCGGCGTCCCGGTGTTATTACCCCACGGACTGGGAGCTGCAGCTGATCAACAATCTAAAGCTGGGGAATACCGGCCCCGCCTTGAAAATCCTGCAGGAGCTGCGGCGGGAAAATGACCGCCGGAAGCTTTCACCCGCTCAGCAGATGAAGGTGGTCTCCATGATTTTTGACACCATACTGCGGCTTATGGACGAGTTGGAAATGGACTCCTCCGGTCCCGCCGCTGTCTTTGAGGAGAGCTTTGGCCAGGCCAACGGCGAAAAGCAGTGGGAGTACCTGGCTGAGCTGGCCCGACAGATATGCGGCCGTGCGTCCTATTCCAGCGAGGGCAGGTCCGGGAGCGCCGGGGAGCAGATCCTCCGATACGTGGACGCCAATTTTGAAAATCCGGACCTTTCCCTCCAGGTGCTGGGAGATCAGCTGGGGTTGTCCGTTTCCGCCATTTCCCGTATCTTCAAAGCCACGAGGGGATCAAACCTCGGGAATACCGTCAGAATCAACAGGAAGCGGTCAAAAGCTGAAAAAAGCCGTCTTTTGGAATCCGAAAGGCGGCTTGAGGCAGGAGAAGGCAATGCCGTTTTTTGCCGGTGTTCTTTTGGGAGTTGCCGCACGGCGATATACCGGCGTTTTCCTGTGTTAATGGTACTTGTATCCATGAAACAGCCGAAGGCTGTGGGGGTGTCAAACATGACAGAGATCAAGAAAAACTATTATGGAAGTTTGTGTACGGAAATGTATGAGATCCTTCACAAAAAAGCGCCGCAGGACGAATTGGAGTTTTATCTTTCCTATGCGGAAAAAGGGATGAGGATTTTGGAGCCGTTATGCGGCAGCGGACGATTTTTTATCCCTTTTTTGGAGAGGGGATTTCAGATCAGCGGGATTGACCTGTCAAAAGAAATGCTTGAAAAATTAAAGCAAAAGGCTCCCAACGCGAAAGTCACTCAGACGGATATAGAAGAATATGATTCGGAAGAAAGGTTTGATTATATTTTTATATCGTCCGGTTCGGTGTCGCTGTTTACAGATATCGCGTTGTGCAGGAAAATCCTATGCAAGATGAAGAATCTGTTGAATAAAAACGGCAAATTTGTTTTTGCGGTTGACACAGTAGCGGACCGGTATCCCGATGACGCAGAATATCAAACGATAACGTCCGTAAAAACAAAGGAGGGGTTTGATCTGGTCTTAAAAGGGAAAAATTATTATGATGAAAAAAGGCATACACAATTTTCTCCTAGCATTTACGAACTTTACAATCACACCGAATTGCTGCAGCGGGAAGAGATGGATTTCCAGACGCATCTGTATGAATTGGGGGAGCTTGAGCCATACCTTCTGGATATAGGCTTTACAGGCGTGTCCGTATATTCTTCTTACCAGAAGGAGAGAGCCGTCAGCAATCAAACCGAAATGTTCCTGTATGAATGCTGCCTTTAATTATATCCTCATTTACAGCGGAGGCAGTCCCAGGTAAAAGTATCGCAGCCGTTTTCTTTTCGGCTGCGATACTTTTTAAGCGGTGATCTGATCCGGAAGGCTTTTTGCAGGTTCAGGAGCCGGACTTGAGAAGGACGATCAGGATTTCTTCCGCTTTCGCTGCATCGGCGCGGCCCTTGGCTGCCTTTGTGACCTCGCCGGTCAGGGCTTCCTCCGGCGTGATACGGATGTAGGCGTTGAATCTGGGATTGGCCGTTTACATTGGCGTGAATTTCCTCCCGGGGGAAAGAGGGGATGATCCCGTCTTCCCGGTAAACTTCAGCAAACCGGTGATGCTGTCGAACGCCTCTCCGGTCTCCCCAGCGGCGTTGATGGCGCCGGCAAAGGCGATGATCTCCGCCATATCAGCGTGCAGGCATCCAGCTGCTCTTCACTGACGAGAAGTTTGGACAGCGCCGCCGCTTTCCAGATCTCTTTCTTGGTAATTATGGCCGTCCCTCCTTATCGGATCTTGATGTGAGCTTCCCGGAGCTGCTGTCCCGTTACCGCCGAGGGCGCACCGGTGAGCAGATCCTCCGCCGCTGCGTTCATGGGGAAGGCGATGACCTCCCGGATGCTGTCCTCCCCGGTCAAGAGCATGAGCATCCGATCCACACCGGGAGCCATTCCCGCGTGGGGCGGCGCGCCGAACTGAAAGGCACTGTAAAGGGCGGTAAATTTTTCTCGGATAGTTTCTTCCTCATATCCCGCAATGGCGAAGGCCTTGACCATGGTGGGAAGATCGTGGTTCCGCACCGCGCCGGAGGACAGTTCCACTCCATTGACCACGATATCATACTGATAAGCCAGAATATCCAGCGGATCCTCGGTTTCCAAAGCCTTTAGGCCGCCTTGGGGCATGGAGAAGGGGTTATGGGTGAAAATGGTCTTGCCGGTTTCCTCGTCCTCCTCGTACATGGGGAAGTCTACGATGAAGCAGAACCGGAAGGCATCTTTTTCCAACAGATCCAGCCGTCTGCCCAGTTCGGTGCGGATCTGTCCGGCCAGTCTGGGTGCGGCTTTTTTGGAGTCGGCGATAAAGTAGATGACGTCGCCGCTTTGCAGCCCTGCCCTGCGGCGCAGCTCCTCACGCTGGGCGTTGTCCAGAAATTTGTCGATGGGTCCCAGATAGGCCCCGCTTTCATCCACCTTGAAATACCCCAGCCCCTTCATTCCGATAGATAGGGCAAAGGCCAGCATCTGCTCAAAGAAGCTCTTGGGCTGGGCGGCGCAGCCGGGCACCCGGATGGCTCGAACGCATTTTCCCCGGAAGGGAGCAAAGTCCGACTGGACAAAGAGGTCGCTGACGTCGAAAATTTCCAGGGGGTTGCGGAGGTCTGGCTTGTCAGTGCCGTATCGGAGCATGGCGTCAGCGTAGGTGATCCGGGGAAAAGGAGCCGGGGTTACGGCGTTCCGGGAAAATTTGGAAAACGCACCGCCCAGAACCTCCTCTGCCACTGCAAAGACGTCCTCCTGCCCGGCAAAGGCCATCTCGAAGTCCAGTTGATAGAATTCTCCGGGAGACCGGTCCGCCCGGGCGTCCTCATCCCGGAAGCAGGGGGCAATCTGGAAGTACCGGTCAAAACCGGAGACCATCAGCAGCTGCTTGGCGATTTGGGGGGCCTGGGGCAGGGCGTAGAATTTTCCAGGATGCTTGCGGCTGGGGATCAGATAGTCCCGCGCCCCTTCCGGTGAGGATGCCGTAAGGATTGGGGTCTGGATTTCCAGAAATCCCAGCTCCTCCATTTTGTTACGCAGATAGGAGAGCAGCTGGGCACGGAGGATGATGTTTTTATGGACTTTCCGGTTGCGCAGATCCAAAAAACGGAATTTCAGCCGCAGATCCTCCCGGGATTCCTTTGAAGAGATTACTTCGAAGGGCAGAGAAGCGGAACATTTTCCCAGAACTTCCAGGGTTTCAGCCCGCAGCTCCACCATGCCCGTTTCAATCTTTGCGTTTATCGTATCCTCGTCCCGCCGGACGATGACACCGGATACACAGATAGTGGTCTCCCGGCTGATACCCCGGAGCATTTCCTCGTCCTTCAAAACCACTTGGAGGACGCCGTAATGATCCCGGAGATCCAAAAACTGGATGCCGCCGTGATCCCGGATATTTTCAACCCACCCCGATACCCGGGCGGTCTGGCCGATGTGGCTCTCGCGGAATTCTCCGCAGGTGTGGGTGCGATAAGCGGATGCGTACATGATGCTGACTCCTTTACTTGATTTTTGCACGCCTGCTAAGGCGTGGATTTGCCAGGATACAGATGCAGCCCGTCAGTCCCTTTGCTGCAAAAAAAAGCAATGGAACCCCTTGGCGGAGCCCCATTGCTTCTCTGACATCATACCGCATGTTCGCGGAAATGTCAAGAAAAAACGCATTTTTGAAGCTCGCGCTGAATTTTTTTGCGGCGCGGCGGTGCAGGAAAATATCCCAGCCCTGCAAATTGAAAAAGAAAAACAAAAAAACGCACTTCTGAAAGGATCAGAAGTGCGTTTCCGTTTCCTGTTTACGCCTCTACCGGCGGACGCCCGCGCAGCGCCAGAGGGTCGGCAGACGGGAAGCGGAAAAAACGACTGCTGATCCTTTGGTCATATTATTATTATTCAAAACACAGAATACCTGCTGGAACCGCATCGTCTCCACCTCCTCTTCGAATTGTTTTTTATTGTAGCGGAAAAAATAGAAAACGTCAAGAAGAATTTTGCAACAGATCCTCGCGGAAAATTCAGAAAATTTCGGGATATTAAACAAACAAGGTTAATCCTCCAACTGTTTGCTGAGAAAAGCCGCGGCTGCTTGGGTCAATTTTATCTGCAGCTCGGTGGCCAGGGCCTCCTGGCCATTTACCAGAAGCAGAACGCTCCCAGTGACATCCCCTTCGGAAATAATGGGACAGCAGACCAGCGCGGCCTTGTCCACTCCTTCTACCGGCCGGAGGAGCGCCTCTCCCGGAGAGGTGCAGGCGATACATTTGCGGGATTCCATCGCCTCCTCCAGAGCGGGAGTAATCCGCCGTTCCAGCAGCTCCTTTTTTGGCACTCCGGCGGCGGCAATAACATGATCCCGGTCGCAGATGGCGGCCGGAAGTCCGGTCATTTTGGTAAGGACATCCGCATATTGACTGGCATTTCCCAGAATTTCTCCCATGGGGGAATATTTTTTAAAAATGACTTCTCCTTCGCTGCTGGTGTAGATTTCCAGGGGATCCCCTTCTCGAATCCGCATGGTCCTTCTGATTTCCTTGGGGATGACGACTCTTCCCAGGTCATCGATCCTTCTGACGATTCCGGTAGCTTTCATTTTTTATCCTCCCTATATGTGAATGGCATGTATTTTCCGGTTTGGTGTATTGCTATTATTTGTCCCCTCTGGGAAAATTATGCTGACCGGAATGGATTTTCCCACTGAAAAGAAATTGGAAAATTTAAGGAATTGCCGCACACTGAAAGGAATTTATGGTACAATAGCATCATAAGCTGAAGCATGAAAAAGGAGAGACGGCGATGAAGTCAGTCTGCAGCATGATAAAAGCCCTTCTGCTGGGAACTGGAACCTACCTTTGCTGGTTCCTGCTTCCAAACCTGCTTTATCTGGCAGGGGTACTGCTGTTTCCGCGGTACCGGGACGCGATTTTGGAGTACCTGGGGCTCTTTGGGACAGCTCTGTCCGCCTTGGCCGTCATGGGCGCGTTTGCGCTGTTTGGCAGGCGGTTCCGGGAAACTGCCTGTTGGATGCCCCGCCGTGCCTCTGCCCTCACGCACCTGGGATCAGCGGCCTTCGGTATCTGCGCCAATACGGCGGTCAGCGTTCTGCTGACCCTTCTGCCTCTGCCGGAATCCCTAGTCGGGGAATACGCCCAGCAGTCCCAGAGGCTTTACGATCCTGCCCACGCCGTGCTGTCCCTACTGTCAGTGGCGGTGCTGGCGCCGGTTTTTGAAGAGATCCTCTTTCGTGGCTATCTGTTCCGTTCCCTCCGGGAGGGCTTTCCTTTCTGGGCTGCGGCTGCTGTCACAGCCTTGCTGTTCGGCATCGCCCATGGCCAGCTGCTCTGGGTTTGCTACGCAGCAGGGATGGGGTTCCTTTTCTGCGTTATCAGCGAACGATCCGGGACGCTGACTCTCTCTGTCGCCGCCCATGTCGGTTTTAATCTGACGGCAGTGCCGCAGATGCTTCTGCCAGAGTCGTCCCGGAGTGTGGCCGGTTTGCTTATCAGCGGCGCTGTGTCAGCGTTCCTGGCGGTGCTCATTTGGAGAACTCTGTTGTTTCCAAAAGGTCCCCGGGCGGGGTAGTGTTGGTTTTTTCAGAGCTTGGAAACTCTCCGCAAAAAGCGCATATACCAAGAGAGAACAAAGGCGTTCATCCATGGGGATGAACGCCTATTTTTGGTGAGCGGAGGAATATGTGCGGAATTGCCGGACAGATCGGAAGGACAGGCAGAAGCCCGGAGGTTTGTGAAGCCATGCGGCGGAGCTGTCCGTCCTGGGACACCAGTTTGGGACCCGTTCTGACACCGAGGTGCTGCTCCGGGCCTATGCGGAATGGGAAGGAGACTGCCTTCCCCGCCTCACGGTATTTTTACCTTTGCAGTTTCGGAGAAGAATCGCCGCCCGGACCGGATGGGGCTGAAACCCTTTTTTTGGGCAGAACGGGAGGGGGCCTCTTTGCGCTGGAGATCAAGACGCTATTGCTTCAAGGTCCGACTGGTGTAAAAATTCCCCGGCACTATTCAGCGCCGGGGAGTCTCATTATTTTTCGAAGCCGTCAAAGCAGAGAAGCAGCGGATAATCCCGGACAGGAATGTGCCGGAAGCGCAGGCAGCCATCCCCCTCGTCCTCGATCATCTCCGGGGGGATCTGATAGACGGAGCCGTCCATGGGATCCACCAGCCGGATTTCCGCGCCGGGGTTTGCCGCCGCCTGAAGGGTAACAGTCCCTTCAAAGGAGGTGGTCATCAGGTCGGCGGGCGCCCAGTAGGCCACGGCTGTAGAGCCGTCCGCCTTGCGGAAACCGGTGAGGGTCAGCTGGGAAAGGGAAAGATCATTTCCGAAGACCCAGCCGCTGTACTCCGGCAGCACCAGGACCGGCAGGTCCACGGTCTCCACCTCCTCCGCAAAAACGGAGCAGAGATTCTGAAGAGCGTAGTAGGATTTTTTGGGCCGGTACTCTCCGGTTGAAAAGCCGTTCATGTCGAATTCCGCGCCCAATACGCCAAAGTAGCCGTAGTCCAGATAGCTCTCTGTCTGACCAACGGTCCCGTGGATTGCCTCGATCATATCCATACAGGAGAAATAGGAAGTGAATTTGACTCCTGCCATGAGATCGATCACCGTGTGCCGCAGCAGCTGCTTGGCCTGCTTATCCGGGGTCCAGCCGCCGTCCCAGAGAGCACCGTGGCCCCCAGCCCTGGACTGGGAACCGGATTCGCCTTGAATGATCTCCATATTGGGATTGTACCGCCGTCCCAGTGCCCGCAGAGCACGAACGCGCTCCAGAACTTCGGTTTCCCGGGGAGTATATTCGTGGAAGCTGATGGCGTCGATAACCTCGCCCATCCCCACTGCCAAGGCGGTATTCGGATAAGCCAGGGGACGGGTACAGACGACGCCGCCAATAAGGTAGGCATCCGGATTGCCCTCCCGTACCGCCTTGGCTGTATCCACGGTGAAGCGCCCCAGCTCTCCGGCATTGACCCCGTGCTTCCAAAAACCCCGTCCGTCCGGTTCGTTCCAGATTTCGAAATGATCGACCCGGCCCTTGTACCTGGCAGCTACAGTCCGGCAGTAATTGGCCCAGGCTGCTTTTTGCTCCTCTGTGTGGATGGGCGGGCATCCTACTGCTCCAAAGACCTTAGCGGCGGCTTGGTCGTAGAGGCCGTTGCCGTAGCCCAGAGAGATCCAGGGCTTCAATCCCCGGCGGATCAGATTGTCCACGATGGAATCGATCCACTCGAAGGAGTAAACCCCCTTCTCCTTTTCGGTGCGGGCCCAGCCGGACTGGATGCGCACCCACTTGACCCCGATAGCAGCCACCTTGTCATAAGCTTTTTCCGGGTCGAAGACATTCCGGTCCAGCTTTTCAAAGCCGATACCGATTTTCGATTCTTGGATGTCCTTGGATGCCTTGGGGGTCAGCGCCCCGATTTTTTTCAGTCGCTCCATAATGATTCCTCCTGTATTGGTAAGGTTTTTAACGGATGACAGGGTAAAGCTGGATCATGTTGCCGCCATCCACGGTCAGCTCCGCGCCGGTGGTATTCCGGGACTGGCTGCTTCCCAAAAACCAGGCGGCGTTAGCAATGTCATCGTATTCCGCGATGTCCCCCAAGGGCGTGTGGACAGAGGG
>CAKXAF010000111.1:0-985 GCA_934869045.1 uncultured Nitrososphaerota archaeon
GTATGAAACGGTCGAGCAAAATCGTTGCAGTGGCAAACATGCAAAGGCTTATCCACGCCCATTTCGATGAGGAGATTACCTTGGAGGATTTGAGCCGTGCAGCCGGTTACAGCAAATATCATGCTGCCAGGCTCTTTAAAGAGTTGACTGGCAAGACTCCTTTTGAAACAATTCGCGCTCTTCGGTTGACAAAGGCGGCGCAGTCCTTACAGGGGTCAGGCGAGAGGGTAGTTGACGCTGCATTGGACAACGGTTTTGGATCCCACGACGGGTTTACGCGGACATTTCTGCGGCAGTTTGGCATTACACCGCAGAGATACCGGCGTGAAATGCCACCGGTGAATTGGTTTGTTTTTCATTCCGTAGAAGACTACTACATTTTAAAAGAAGGGGAGAACCTGATGGAAAAAGAGAAGGTGTCCAGAACGGTTACCGTTTCGGTTGTGGAGCGCCCAGCGCGAAAGCTGATCTTTCTGAGGTACAACGCAACCGATTATTTTTCGGCATGCGAGGAAGTTGGCTGCGAATGGGAGGGCGTTTTCAACAGCATCCGTGAAAAATTTGACACGGCTGCTGGAGGCCGCCTGCCAAAATTTTTAATCCTGCCCGGAACGAGTGGAAATGCGTTTTTTGTTGAAGTTCCCCTTGATTACGACAAACCACTCCCCAATGGATATGAGAGCGCGGTGCTGCCTCCTTGTACGTACCTTTATTTTTCCGGCATGCCCTTTGATGATCCCAGTAATTTTCCGACAGCAATCGGGATCGTGAATGAGGCGATCCAAAATTATCCATTTGAACGCTTTGGGTGGAAGGTGTCTGACAGTGGGCCATATCTCGGAATGGGGGCGGAAGCGGAAACCGGAGCGCGAACTGCCGTCCCGGTGGAAAAAAGATAGAAGCAGGTGAAGGCCTGTTTAAAAAATTAGAGAGGAACAGCCCCCTCTTTGCTTTTGAGCGGAGGGGGCTGTTTTTTATTCGATAA
>CAKXAF010000111.1:995-8281 GCA_934869045.1 uncultured Nitrososphaerota archaeon
CCGTTCAGAGTGCCACCGGACAGGGTGGAAATCCCATCGTGAAGGGAGCGTTTTCGCCGGCCGCACCATCCGGCTTCAGCTGATACCGGGATTAGCCGGATATGTTCCGGGAGTGTGTGCCAGGTTGTCGGCATGAATCCGAAGGCTTCCAGCTCCGCTGCCCCTTGTCCCAGAGCGCGAATATTGGCCTCCTGATCCCAGGGGCAGGGCATAACATCGAACCCTTTGGACATAAAATGTTCGGTCGAAGGAAGCTTGCTGTCCTGAATGGAATACTGCCAGTCGGCGATGACGATCCGGCGGTCCAAACTGTCAAGAATCTCGTGGGTCCTCTGGTCGGGACGGGAAACGGCGATGATGGGACTGGGCCAGGCAGTGGAATCCAGAAGCATATCCCCCCACATGATGGGCCGCCGCCCCATCTTCGCAAGTTCCTCTGCAAGGCCATTGAGATATTCCAGAAGCAGCCGGCGGGAATCGCCTTCGCGGCAGCGGTCGCAGGTGGCGAAGGAATAGGCTTCGTCACAGCCGATGTGGAAAAATCCGCCTTCACCGAACAGCTCGATCAGCTCGCTGCGGATCGCCCGAAGAAGCTCCAGAGTTTCCGGATTGCTGAGGCACCAGGTCCAGCCGTCGGGTTCAAAAAGAGTGGCCAGACGGGGGTTCTGATCCAGCACCACGTGGCGGCCGTAGCTGCTGCGGGAGGCGCTGGCGTGCCCCAGGTGGTTGAACATGGGGATGGGTTCCATACCCATGCTTCTGGCATCGGCCAAGATGGGACGGATCTGGTCCTTGGTATATGCGGCGGGCCAGCTCAATTCCGCCATGCAGTCATATCGCAGCATACCCCAGAATTCAAGAATCACATGGCTGAACTTGAGCAGACCGGCCAGGCGGACGACCTTATGCAGGAAGGGCAGGGTCGTCTCCGGGAAGACGCACAGATGGAGGCAGCGGAAGCCGACTGCCGGATGATCCAGGATGGAAACGCCGGGAATGGCAAGAGCCTCCTGCCCAGGATGGAGATTTTGGGCGCGGATCAGCTGGAGAAGGGTAAAGAATCCCCGAAGCATGCCATTTTGATCCTTCGCGGAAACAGCGGCTCCGGCCTCCGTTACGGAAAGGGAATATTCTTCTCCGGCGGGAAGCTCCGGCACTTCAGGGGTAGATTTTCCCGCGGCGACGGTCAACTGGAACGGACCCAGAGCATCGCCTTCCCTGACGCGGAGACTGCTTCCGTTCATGGAAAAATTGTGCCAGAGTTCCGCCAGAAGCGCCTCTGTGCGGGCGTCGAGAGAGGCTCCCGTCCGGCAGAACACCTCCGCGCCGAAGGAGAAGGCGGCGTCGGTCCAGTCAATTCTGGCAGGCAGGGGCAGAAGTGCGTCTTCATTGGGCTTCATGCAAAAACTTCCTTTCTAAAATAGAATGTGCAGCCGTCCGGCCGCTTTGGCCAGCACTTCATCCGGCGCGGCAGGCTGCCCGGGCTGCATCTCCGCCAGAGGAGTGTCGAAAAAATGATCGGCAAACTTCGCTCCAGCCTGGCTGGGGTCGGCCTTCTCCCGGGCTTCCCGCGGCAGGCAGGCCCAGTCCAGCGCAGCCCGGCATTCCTGGGGGAACAGGAACCGCACGGGCTCGTAAGCGTATTGGCGGCAATAACCGTTTACAAGGTTGTGCTTCAACGTCCGCTCAAAATCCGGATTGACCGGGCAGACCGCAGCAAGCTCCCGGAGGGTTTGATACATGGAGTAATCCTCGTGGAGGCTGAGAATATCCGCCAGGCTTTCCAAAAGGTTCAGGAACCGTCCGGCCAGAGCAATTCGGGATTCCGGTGAGGAGTCTGAGGCGGCCAGAACAGAAATCTGCATCAGGGCAAGGTTCAGGAACCGTCCGGCGACGGTGCGGGCCAAATCCACGGCGTCCCGGCGGACAAAGGGATTCTCCCAGGCGGCTGCGGGGAGGGCAGAGAGATTGCGGAGAACAGTCACGCCGTTTTCCAGCAGGGGCAGAGAGCGATCCAACTGATAGCGGAAATGGGCCTGGATGTGATCGTCTTGAATCGTAAAGGGAAACATATGGAGAATGTCCGGCCACATTTCCCGGTGAACCGGCCAGTTCGGGATGTATTTTTCCCAATCGGGGTCGCCTTTCTGCCGGTGGGAGTAGCCCCCCCAGTCCCCCAGCTTGATGATGGGAAGGGCAGTCTGCCAGGTGTCGTTCAGCATTCCGGCCAGGTCGCCGTACCGGCGGGAGCAGAACCGCTCCAGAAGCTGTTCCACCGTCATGGACAGGGGAGACCAGGCATTTTCCGTCAGGTATTCCAGAATGAGAGGATCGCTGTGGGAAAGCTCCGGCCACAGGATCATACCCTTGCAGAAGGGGTCCCCCGCAGCCACGGCCAGCCGCTGGTTTGAGCGGTCATAGGGACCACGGAGACTGCTTTCCGCCTCATAGGCGTGGAACAGGCCGAAGATCCAGGGGAATTTTCCCACGATGCCCCAGTTCAGGAATCCCTCGTTGGGGTCGTCGACCTCGGATGTATAATCCAGGATGAGGGTGCGGTCCGGGTCCAGTTCCTTGATCAGCTGCTGGACCTCCTCGGACTTCCACCAGCCGATAAAGTCCCAGCTGGCCACCATCAGCTTGGAGTTGGGGTAGTGCTCCCGGAGATTCTGAGCGATTTTCCGGTAGGCGAAGAGCTTTAGCCGCAGGTTGGCATCCCGTTCCTCATACATATTGCGTTCGGCCATACCGATGGTGTGGAAGATCCCGGCGTTGGGGTTGAATTCCCGGACAAAACCGTCGGTGAGCTTTTGGTAGTTCTCCATGTTGCGCTGAATGCGGATATCCCAGACCAGGCCGGTATCCTGGCGATAGCCGGAGCTGGACTGGTCCAGAAGGTCTGGCCTTTCCTGCTCCAGGAAGGCCCGTGGGGTGCGGCTGTACCAGTGGGTCATGGTGCCGCAGTCCTCCAGATGGATGAGGTCCCGGTCAGTAGCGTAGGCCAGGAGCTTTTGACGCAGGACGCCGCGGTATTCCAGAGGCCAGAACAGGCTGCGGTCGTCGAAGCCCTCATCCATGGCTTCCGGGAGTTTCCCCACAGGGGAGGGGTAGGGGACAGTGTCCGGGAAGGTCCGCTGCCAGAGATCATCCATACCGATGCGGAGCATGAACATGTTCAGCCGCTTTTTGAGCATCCAGTCAATCTCACGCTGCCAGTCCGCCAAGGACCAATGTTCGGCCTGGAAGCGCTTAAGCCCCCTGTGAGCGAAGTAGCGCAGCCCGCGGTACTGGAACCGGGGACTTTCGGAGAGATCCAGCCCCTCCATGGGGACGGAGTCCGCTGCCGGGATCACGTCGCCGTCCCAGAAATAGTGGCAGCCAGCCTGGCGTTCAAAAAAGTCATAGACGGCGTAAAGGGTGGAGCGGCCCCGCCCGCCGGCCAGCAGGAGGATCTTCCGCTCGCCGGTTTCGCAGGAGCGGATACAGTAATCGTCGGTGCCGTAGCGGATGTGAAGACTGCTGATGGCCCCCTCCAACATGGCGTACATAGTGAAATCGTTGACCGCATCGGAGCCGATGACCACCAAGTCAGAGCGGCCGTCGTCGATATCAGAAACCGGTAGGCGGACGCCGGTCACCTTTTCGTAAAGCTCCTGAAAGGCCTCCGCGGCCTTGGCATAAGCGGGTTCTCCCTGAGCGGGTTTCAGAATCAGTCGGTCCATTTCAGTTTCCTCCTAAGGCTTTCCGACGCAGAGAGGCGTCAGAAAGCACGGAACGTCATATATGCGGGTTACAGCGAAACAGGTTCGCCCTTTTGAATGCTGTCGTAACAGGCGTTCATGGCTTCGATGGTCTTTTTGTGCCACCGCAGATTGATCTGAGGCGTTTTCCCGCTGCGGATGCAGCCGACGAATTCGTCAACCAGACCGACCCACTCGTCAAAGTAGGTGTAGCGCACGGTGTAGCGTTCGTCGGGCATGCCGCTGTGATAGACGTTGGGGCCGAAGCAGTCGGCCAGGAGGGAGCCCTTTTCGCCGTTGATTACCAGGTTGACCTCCATGCGCTTGGGGTAGATCTCCCAGCCGGGCCCGGGGGCGGGAAGCCGGTTTTCCAGCCGGGACCAGGACGGGTCCAGGGAGAAAACCACGCCGTTTTTCATCCGGCCGGTGACGGTGAGCATATCCTCTTCCACGATATCCTTGCGGATATTGGGAGCAACCTCTGCGAAAATGGTGTCAAATTCGCTGCCGGTGACGGTGCGGATCATATCGAAGATGTGGGGGTGGTCGCAAAGCGCGCCGCCGCGGAATCGGCTGTCGCCTTCCCGGAGCGGGATGCGTTTGCCGTAGCTTTTTTCCGGCATTCCCTGCCATGGGAAGGAAAAGACAGGCGAAAGGGTGATGTTGGTGGCCTGGAAGGAGCGTATTTCCCCAATGCTTCCGGCAGCCAGAAGCTCCTTGACCCGGTTGACTACGGGATTGTAATGAAGCTCCAGCTCGACCTGACAGACGACGTTGGCCTTCTCCGTCAGCTCGATCATGCGGTCGTATTCCGCCATGTCGAAGGTGGGGATTTTCATCGAGAGGATGTGGATCCCCCTTTGGGCGCAGAGCTCCATCTGCCGGTAGTGTTCGCTGTTGGCCGAGGCGATAACCACGGCCTCGATTTCCGGATGGGCGTCCAGCATCTCCTCGTCGCTGTTGTAGCAGGGGATTCCCTGGACGCTGTTCAGGAACCGCTCCCGTGCGTCCGGGTCGGAGGCAGAAACTGCCACCCATTCCAGCTTGGGGTTTTCCTTCAGGGTCTGGTAATATTTCCGGGTGTGGCCATGGGTCATGGTCATCATGGCAATTTTTACAGGTTTCATTCCATCAGCCCTCCACGATCATTTTCCGGCCGGTTTCTGCGGATTCCAGCGCCAGCGCCGTCAGCTTTTGAAGGCGGGCGTCCTGCCGGGACATCTCCTCAGCGGCGGCGGGGTTCCGGAGGGCCTCCAGGGCGCACCGTACCAGGGCCGTATCCGGGGGTGTCAGGCCGTAAAGCTCAAAATCCGTATCAGTGAAAGCGTCCGGCTCCTTCTGCCCGGCGAAAACGTAAACAGAATTTTGCTGGATCTGGGTGTCTACGACCTTGTCCAGCGCCACGCCCTTGGAGGCGATGATCTCATGCTTGTCAAGAATCTGCGCGCCGGGGGCCAGGGTCGCCGCGGTTTCCACGGTGCAGACCACGCCGCATCGGAGCCGGGCCACGGTGTTGGCGGCCGGGCCGCTGCTCACCGTGTAAAGATATTCCACGGGAGAATCCAGAAGCCATTCCAGCAGGTCCAGCTCCCGGTAAAGGAGGAGGCGCAGATCCGTCCCGGCCTTCTCAATGCGGCAGACCCGCACCGAGCTGACGTCCTTCAGGGTGCCGTCGCGGACCATGCTTTTCAGCTCCGCGAACCGGCGCTCCTGCCGCCAGGGAAGGAGGGGAAAGCGCTTTCCGGACACAGCCAGGGCGGGGGAAAGGCGTCCTTCTCTGGGAAGGGGGTCCAGGCGGGCATCATCCGGTACGGGGACGCCGTACCGTTCCGCCAGATAGCGGAGGCCTTCCTCCGGGTTGGCGATTTTATGGATTGTGTTCATAACCATTTCCTTTCTGCCGGAGGCTCACATCATCTTGACCCGAGGCCGGTATTTTGCCAGATTTTTTGCATTGTATTCGTCGCCGCCCGGTTCATTGGCGCTCTTCCAGACCGGGGCTTCGATCCCCCGCCGGACGCATTCATGGACGGTTTCGATCTCCAGAAGGTGGGCGATGGTGAAGTCCACCACGTTGGACACCGGAGCGATGGGGGCGGAGATCCCGGGAACGCTGACCACGCAGTCGCCTACGGGGTTGTAGTCATCAATGCAGACGTCGGCCAGGTCAAAAAGATTCTTACCGGAGGGGTGACGGATGAAGTGGTCGGCGGGCATGGCCTCCTGCCAGTAAGAACTGGAGATGGCCACGATTTTTGCTCCGGCCTTTTTTGCCTCCAGGGCAGCGTCGATGGTTGCGGCATTGATGCCGATGTTGTGGAAGATCAGCAGGACGTCGCCGGGCTGCAAGCCGTAGTATTTCATGATGGCGCTGCCGTAGTTGACGCAGCGCTCCAGTTCCAGGTATTTCAGCGCCTGGTTGAAGACAGAGAGGCCAGTTTCCATAATGGGGTTGATGTTGCAGAGACCGCCCGCCCGAAAGAACATCTCGCCCATGACCAGAGTGGTGTGCCCGCCGCCGCCATAGACGTTGATAAGCCGGTCGTTTTCGATGGCGTCCGCCATGAGGGCCGCCGCGTTATGGATGTTTTCCGCCTGCTTTTAAAAGACCTCATAAATTTTGCTGACTGCGGTTTCCACATATCCGTAATCGTGCAGCTGTGCCATAATTGTATTCTCCTTTGTTGTATTTCTTTTTAAATATACGATATGTATTATTTTTGCAAGACCCGTTTGTAGTTTTCACCAATGCGGTCCCAGAGCTTCAGCGGTTCCGGAGCCGCTACGGAGGTCCCATAGCCTCCGCGGTAGGTCCAGGTTGCCAGGCGGTCTACCCCAGCCTCCACGTAAAGGTCGACAACCTGATCGACCTGGCTGAACTCCCTGGGGCATTTGTTATAGCCCATGAGCCAGCGCTCGGACTGTTTGCCGTATTTTTTCGCCATGGCCACGGTGCGTGCGGTGATTTCCCGGAAGAAGGACTCGGGGAGATCCCAGCTGATGATGGTGGTGGAAAAAACGTCGAAGTAGGGGCAGGCGGCCACCATATCCCAGTTGTCGTAGCCGCGCAGTTCGGTGACATAATAGCTGTTCAGGGTGGCGTGGACGCAGCAGGTGATCTCCAGCTTGGAGTTCACTTCCTTGAGGGCTTTGGAGGTGTCCGACAGGATCGCCAGCGCCTCCCGCCAACGGAACTGCTTGACGTCGTCATTCATGAATTTTGGCATTTCGTAGCCATAATAGTCCTGGAATTTCTTCATGCAGACCGGGCACCGGCAGGACCAGTCGTCTCCGGCGCCGCCGGTGATGGAGGCATAGGATTTGGGGTAGGCGTAGTGGGGCTCATCCCAGAAAAAGCCGTCCACCTCCGTTTCCCGGGCCAGCTTCAGACAAAGCCTTAAAAAGTAATCCCGGAAGGAGTTGGTGTTAAAACAGGCAGCGTTGAGAACCTCTCCGGTATAGGCGGAAACCTGGCGGTTGTGGATATTATTCTGGAGAAAAAGGCTAACCTGTTCCCCGCCGAAGTACTTGCCGATGCCCCAGGTG
>CAKXAF010000112.1:0-2217 GCA_934869045.1 uncultured Nitrososphaerota archaeon
CGTCCCACACGCTATCATAGCCGTTCAGGCTGTATTTATGGATCATGATACCATGCCTTTCTCAAACTGTCCATTTTCACCTGGGAACGCTTCCCAAGCATCCTGCACAAAAGGAACGGGCGCACCTGTGCGTTTTGCACACTGTGCGCCCGCGGATCGCGCGGAAATCCGCCTGCCTTATTTCTCCTCGTTCTCGCACTTCTGGTTGGCTACGGTGCAGGAGGTCTTGCAAGCGGACTGGCAGGATGCCTGGCACTCGCCGCAGCCGCCCTTGGCAGCACTGCATTTCAGGTTCGCGTTGTTCAGGGTCTTCACATGTTTGATTTTCGTCATTTTTATCTCTCCATTTCCAATAGTTGTCACAAAAACGATTACCGCCGTTTCCCGCTTCCGGAGCCGACGCCGAGCACACCGCCCAGCATACCGGCCGCCGCATACAGCAGAAGCTTGCTCAATCCCTGCATCACTGGAAATCCGCCTGAAAAGCAAACTCCCGCAAGCAGGACGCAGCCTCCCAGCAGCAATCCGGTAAATCCGCCGGTCATAAGGCCGCGTTTTTTCCGGGATTTTGCCGCAAAGAAGCCTGCCATAAATCCTCCGGCCGCTGAAACGATCCGCGCCAGCCATGGAACCGCCGCCAGCGTTAAATGCATCGCAGCCATCGCCGCTGCAAAAAGCAGAAGCAGAAGCAGCGCAAAAGCAACGCCAGCCAACAATCCGGCCAACACCGGCTTGACATATGCCTTGGCCCGAACCAGCCAAGTCCGTTCTTCCGTCTTTGCTGTTTTATCCATTTACGACCCGCCTTCACATCGATCTTACTGCATGGATATGCGGACGGGCATCCAATTATGCGGGATTACGCCTCTTCGTCGTGCAGAGTTTCGTTGGACTGGATGGCCCAGCGTTTGATCCGGATCTTGCTCCGGTCGGAACCGGTTTCAATCACGACAGTGTCCTCACGAAGGGAAACGACGCGGCCGATAATACCGCCGCTGGTAGTGATTTCATCACCCACCTGCACGTTATTGCGCATTTTCTGCGTTTCCTTTTCACGCTTTTTCTGCGGACGGATCAAAATGAAGTACATGGCGACCACGACCAGCAGAATGGGAAGAAGCTGGACAAGGATAAGCAGCCAGGATCCCTCTCCCGCAGCAGCGGATGTGGTTGACAGCAAAGCTGTTAGCATTCGAGATACCTCCAATTGCAAATTCGCGCCCAGCCTGGACAAGCCGGTCCGCAATATATCCATTATACGATACTGCGGCAAATTTTGCAAGGGGGAAGTTTGTATGTTTTATAAATTTTTGCAAGTTCTGCCGTTATCCCGCAAAAAACGCCTCGATCCCATCTGCCGTTGCTTGTGCAAAGGCGGGGTTATTGGCCTCATCCACACAGATGCTCAATTCTTCCTTGTTGCTTAAAAAGCCGTATTCCACCAGAATAGCCGCGAACTGCTTGGTCCGGGTGACGGCAAATTCGCTGAATTTCGCACCGCGGTTTTTGGCGCTGCTCCCGTAAGGCATGGTTTTATAAGCATTGAAAATCTCGTCATTTACATATTTGGCCAGCCGCTGGGAGTATGGATTGTTGTAATAAACCTCGATCCCCCGCGCCGAAGTATTGTCCGCCCAATTGTGGTGTACGGACACGTACACATGGGGCATCCATTCCGTCGCGAGATCCACACGCTGGTAAAGCCCGATCTTGGTGCCGCCGTTGGTATTCAGCATATAGACTTCAGCGCCGCGGGCCTCCAGCTCTTCTTTCAGGGCCTTGGCCTTCTGCAGGTTCAGGACCGATTCGTAATAACCGCTGCCCGCGTTTCCGGTGTCGCCGGTGCCGTGGCCGGGATCAATCACGATCCGGGCGCCCTCTAAACTGTCCACAGGATTCAAAAAGGTCAGCACCAGATCCCCGGCGGAGTTATACTTCGCATACGCGCCGTAATAGCCGCCTTTCTGGGAAAGCTCCAGCGTCAGCTGCAACTGTGGGATGCCATTCGTTGTCACCAGCTTCCAGGAAGCGCTGTCAAAGGCGCTTCCGCTGGGGAAGGAGATGCGGGAAGGGGTAAAAGCCGTCGTATAGTCAAAGGTCAGGACCACAGCCGTAGGCACGCAACTGGTCACCGTATTGCTGGAGGAACTGGCATAGGTCAGCGGCGCAGGAGTCAAATTGAAGGGAACGTTCCAGCTCTGCTTGATGGTCAGGGTC
>CAKXAF010000112.1:2227-8225 GCA_934869045.1 uncultured Nitrososphaerota archaeon
TCATTTTTCACCGTGACGCCGGAAACCGTGTTATTGCCTTTGGTCCCGGAGCCCAGGCTGGTCACATTGGTCTTGGCAATGCGCCGGCCGGACTTCAAGATGTAGCTGGCCGAGGTGCTGCCAACCACATAGTCAATCGTGCCTTTGGGAAGGTTGAAATAATAGGGAGCCGCATAATCCTCCCCCCGGTCCACTGAACTAAAAATATCGGCATAGTCCGGCTTGACTACTACCATATCGCCGCTGACCGGCTCAATATTGGAATCCGCCGGAGGATCAACCACCACCGTGACGTTCTTTTCCGCGATGGACAGCGCCCCGCCCGTGCGGCTTTCGGAACGGCCGCCAAGCTTGGCCGTAAAGCGGATTTCACCGAGGCTTGTCCCCTCCGCAGCCTTGGGAACCGTGTAGATCCCCTCATACCAAAACGCACTATCCTCTTTTTCAGAGGTTGCAGACAGGACAACCGTCTGACCGTTTATCTCCGCCGTAACGGTGCTTCCGGAGGCCGCCAGAGCGCGCAGGGCCACCTTCTGCCCCACCCGCACGCTGACGCCGCCCTTGGGCGAAACGTCCTGTAAAAGCTGTACCATTGCCGTGCCGACCGCTGAAGCCGGCATGGCGGAAAACAAGATTGCAATCACCGACAGAAGGGACACGATCCCAAGCTTCACTTTTCTTTGCATGTCTTTTTTATCCTTTTCAACGTCGCAGTTTTGCCGCTTTTTGCGGCTCTCTCTTTTTTGCCGGTCACCCGACTGGTTGTGCCTTTTCCGAAAGCAGCGGCAGAAAACTCTCAAGCGCCTTTTCCATGGCGGGTTGATGCTCCGCATCCGGCTGAAAAATGCTCCCATACCGGAACAGCATCACCCCGCCGTAAGCGGACAGCTTCCGGGATTCCGCGATCTGATTCGCCAGCAGATCCGGGTCCTCCATCCATTCGGACGCCCCTTCCCCGGCATAAGAATCCGGACTGCCGATCTTGTATGCCGCCAGCCCTATTATCAGGCGGACGCCGCTGTCCTCCGCCAGCCGGTTCCATTCCTCTGCCGTATCCGAAAAAGGGGCCGCCGTATTACGAAAGCCGTAATAAAGCTGCGGAGCCAAATAATCCAGGCATCCTGGCTCTTTGGCCCATCGTTCCAGATCGATAAACAGATCGTCCGTATTCTGGGACATTTTTCCTCTGGGGCTCACGCCGAACTGGGCTGACGGATTTGCCCTTTTCACGGCAGCGCTCAGCTCCCGGACCATTTGAAAGGTGTTTTCCCTCCGCCAGTCGGCCTGGTTGAGGGTTCCGCCTTCCCCGCAATAGGCTTGGTAGGAGGCTGCGTCTATGGAAAAATCCAAAGACGGGGGGTAAAAATAGTCGTCGATGTGAACACCATCCACAGCGTAGTTGGCTGCCAGCTCCGCCGCTCCATCCGCTATGAGCTTCCGTGCTTCCGCTGAGGCTGGATTCAGATAAACCCGCCCCTCCAGCAGGATCAGGTGCTCCGCCCGGAGCGCTGGATCATCATACCACTGACGGAGAAGAAATTCCTGCGGCACTGAGGCCGCTTCCGCTTCGGTCATAGCCCGCATGGGATTGATCCAGGCGTGGAAGGACAGCCCGTTCTCTGCAGCTTTCGCAGTCATAATCTCCATTGGGTCATAGGAAAGTGCGCCGCCTGCCAGATTTGACCACGGAAAATACGCAGAAGGATAAAAGCTGTCCCCAAAAGGCCGCACCTGGACGATCAGCGTGTTCAGGCCCGCTGACCGGCAGTTTTCCGCCATAGCGGAAAAGCCCTCCGAAAATTCCGCCTCCGTTTTCCCGCGGAGTAGCGGCGCCAGATCCAGATAAGCGATCCAGACCGCCCGCATTTCCTCCGGCTCTTCCGAAGAGGCAGACAATTCCCCCTCCCGCAAGCCGCTGAGAATCTTTGACAGCACACCGGGCCCCTGATCCTTCGAAATGCTGCTTTCGGCCGTCGGAGCGTTTCCAACAGCCGGAAAGGAGCATGCGCTCAGAGCCAGCGCAGCTGCCAGAGCCGCTGCCAACTGCTTCCATCCTTTTTTCACACATTCCACCCCGCATCTGCAAGCGTTTGCCGCGGAACGGAGATCCTCCCGTTTCAACAGTGCCGTTTTTTTGCCGCGCTGTTGCAGAGAGGCCTTGGAAATGTTTACCGGTCCGGGGCAACAATAATATCTATTCGATACCCATCCGTTTTAACACGGATTTCTCTCGGACCGGAAAGCGGAAACTGCGCGGCCTCCTCCCCATCGAGGGTCAGACGCAGAATCGGGGAGGAGGAAGATGGGACGTCTGGGATGATGACCCGTTCCAAGCTCGAAGATTCCTGCTGCCGGACAATAGGGTTGAAGTCCAAAGCGCTATATTTATCGGAAAGGCTGTCCGGCGAAACGTCCTCGTCCGGCTCTCCGGTATCCCGGAGGGCGCGGGAAGGCTCTCCGCCGTCCATCTCCCGCCGAAGCGGCGACTGATAAGGCCGTACACGGCCGTCACCGGTAAAATCGGCTGTCACGTCGACAAAATTCTCCCGCCGGTCGTCGGCGGCATGGGAAGCAAGCTTTCTCTGCAATCCCTGCGGCCCTTCGCCCGTGCGGATGGAACCGGAACGCGCGTAGTGGATCAGCTGAAGCAGCTCAATCAGGAAAAACAACAGACAGGGCGCGACTATCACACAGAGAAGGCCCTTTCCTGTCATTAGAAAGTCCCAAAATGACCCCAGAAACGGGATGGCCCCCGCCGCACGAAATCCGATTTCCTGGAGGGGGAGTTCCTGGGGATCTGCGGTGCGGTCCATTTTGACCAGTGCGGTGGAGATGCCGTCTTTCTCCATAATATTGACGATCCGGGAGAGGGTGCCTCCCTGTCCATCCGCACGGCCGTAAACCACTGCGTCACCGGAGCGCAGGCTCTGGGGAACCGTTTCACTGAGAAGGAGCAGGCTTCCATCAGCGAATTCCGGCTCCATATCCGCGCCGTGTACCACCATAAGCTCATATCCCAGCACACGGGTTGGGACACCGCGGTCGCGATTGCGCCACAGCCACCAGCAAAGCCCGGCAAACAGCAGCATCACTGCAACAAAAATCGTGATGACCGTCAGCCCGCCTGAGCGGCCTGCCCGCTTGGATTTTCCCATACCCGCACCTCCATGATCCCCTTTTTCACCGGATTCCGGGGGAGTTTGACAAAAAACTACACCTCCTATTATTATACAGATTGCCCATCTTGTCAAGAATAGAAAGAAGAAAACTTCCTCGAGTTATTCCCCTGCCTTATAATCATTAATCTCCCCCAACAGCTCCTGATCATCTGTCAATACGTGCGTGTAGCTCTCCGGGACACTGCCGACCAGCACGGTTTCCGCCAGAACGTATTCCGTTGGCACCTCTACATCTACCCGGTACTGGGAGAGAATCGCACCGGCTTTGACCTCTACGGAAAGCAGCACCTGATGACGGGTCTGGTTGATCCCGCAGGACTCGAACCGACTGAGAATCCTGGTCGACACGCTCCCTTCCGGCAGGAAGCGGTAGGTCAGCGGCGGCCCCTTTCCGGACAGCAGCCCGCTTCCCAGCAAAGAACCCAGCGGGATTTTCAGCTCCCGCTGCCCTGCCTGCTGAAGGTTTTGAAGGATCCGCCCGGTCACCTGAAGCTTCAGCAGGTTTACCGCCTGCATATTGACCTCTACGGCCTGAATTTCGCCCTCCTGACTTCGGGAAACTGCAACCAGAGGCGTCTCTGCAAAGGAGGCAACCACGTCTTCGATCCCCTGGTTCATCGCCGTTTCTGCCGTGACCCGCGAACGGTATTCCGCCATCGTGACCGCCACCGGCCGCAGATTCTTTTCAACGGTGGCATAAAACAGGCCTCCCGCCATCAGAACCACCGCCAATATCCAGACAGCTGGGTTTCCCCGTCGCTTACGCCTGTGTCTCAGCCCCATAAAATCGCCCCCCTTTTCCCTGTATCCTATGCAAAACCGGAAAAAACGGTCACCTTTTCGCCTCAAAATGACAAAAAGCGTCCCGCCTGTTAAGACGGGACGCTTTCAAAAATTACTCAGAAAGAAATATCATTGGCAATGTTATAGAGATCCATGGGGAACTCCTTCTTCATTGCAAGGGCTTCCTGAATGTCAAAATCGACGATTTTGCCCTGCTGCTGCCCAACGACCCGGTTACCGATGCCACGGCTCAGCAGTTCCACAGCGTGATACCCCATTCTGCTGGCGACAACACGGTCCGTAACGGTAGGGCTTCCGCCGCGCTGAACATGGCCGAGAACGGTCTCACGAGATTCGATACCCGTGCGCGCTTCAATCTCCTGAGCGATCCCCTTCACGTTGCCGATGCCTTCGGCAACCATAATGATGAAGTGTTTTTTGCCGAGAGCACGGGCGGCCTCGATCTTCTCGATCATCTGATCCATGTTCAAGCCAATTTCCGGCACGACAATATAGGTGGCGCCGCAAGCAATACCGCAGTTCAGGGCGATATACCCAGCGCGACGGCCCATGACCTCAACTACGCTGCAGCGGTCATGGGATTGGGCGGTGTCACGAATCTTGTCGACCATTTCCATGGCGGTATTCATCGCCGTGTCGTAGCCAATGGTGTACTCGGTGCAGGCAATGTCGTTATCAATGGTTCCAGGCAGACCCACACAGGGAATCCCTACAGAGGAAAGGTCGCCGGCCCCGCGGAAGGAACCGTCGCCACCGATGACAACCAGACCGTCCAGACCCACCTTTTCACACATCGCCTTGCCTTTCAGCACACCTTCCATATCGCGGAATTCCTTGCAGCGAGCAGTATAAAGGATGGTGCCGCCACGCTGGATGGTGTCAGATACGCTGCGCATATTCATTTCGACCATATCGCCGTTGATTAAGCCGTTATAGCCCCGCATTACGCCGAGGACCTTCATATCTTTTTTCAGCGCGGCCCGTACCACAGCACGGACTGCAGCATTCATGCCGGGCGCGTCGCCGCCGCTTGTCAGTACACCAATTGTTTTGACGTTCATGGATAACCCTCCAGTAATCATTCTGCGTTTCTTGCCATGTAATCGAATACAATATCCATTGTAGTGTTTTTTGGACAGCTGTCAAGGGAATTTTGGAAGATTGTGCGAATTATCCATAAAATTGTCACATTTTTAACAGCTTTGTAAAGCTGTCCTGCAAATCCCTCTCTTTGTCCCTGGCAGCCGCTTCATCCTTGGAGACAACGAAATAATAGATTTTAATCTTGGGTTCTGTGCCGGAGGGGCGGATAACCGCTTTGGAACCGCTGGCCAATTCATACATCAGCACATCTGATTTGGGCAGGTCAATGGGTTCCTGCTTTCCGGAGCCGCAGTCCGTGCGGATGCTGGCCAGGTAATCGCCGAAAGCCTTCACTTCATCGCCGCCGATCTCTTTTGCAGGATTTTCCCGCAGAGATTTCATAATTGCCGCCATATTCTCCATTCCCGCAGCGCCTTCAAAAGCGAAGCTCTGCTGGGTGCAGAGGTAGTAGCCATAGGTTTCGTACAGTGCGTCCAACACATCTGCCAAGCTCTTTCCTTCCCTGGAGTAGAACGCCGCCATCTCGCAGATGAGCATTGACGCGACAACCGCGTCCTTGTCCCGGACGTAGGTTCCGGCCAGATAGCCATAGCTCTCCTCATAACCGAAGATAAAGCGGTCTTCCTCCCCCGCCGCCTCCATACGGCCAATGAATTTGAAGCCAGTGAGGACGTTGACCAGCTCCACGCCGTGCTTCTCCGCAACACGGGCCGCAAGGTCTGTCGTCACAATGGTCTTGACCGCCAGGGGACGGGCGGGAAGGGTTCCCATCGCCTTCCGCTGGGACGCGATATAATCCAGCAGCAGAACGCCGACCTCGTTGCCGGTGAGCAGTTTGTAATCCCCATGGACCTTCACCGCAATACCCACCCGGTCACAGTCGGGATCAGTCGCCAGCAGCAGATCCGAAC
>CAKXAF010000113.1:0-426 GCA_934869045.1 uncultured Nitrososphaerota archaeon
CCAGGGATGAACTGGCGGCTTATTAAAGGAGGAAGCAGACGTGAAGACAAAGATTTTCATCGACGGCAGCGAGGGAACCACCGGCCTGCGGATCAACGAGCGGTTCCAGGGGCGGGATGATCTGGAAATCCTGGCCATTGACCCCGCCCTGCGGAAGGATTCCGCCGAACGGAAGCGTCTGATCAACGCCTCGGACGTCACCATCCTCTGTCTGCCTGACGCGGCGGCCAGAGAGGCGGTCTCCCTGGTGGAAAACGACCAAGTCCGCATCATCGACACCTCCACCGCCCACCGCACCGCACCGGGCTGGGCCTACGGCTTCCCGGAGCTGGCTCCGGAATTCCGGGAGGGCATCCGGAGCGGCAAGCGCATCGCCAACCCCGGATGCCACGCCTCCGGCTTTGTGGCCTTGGTTTTCCCGCTGAT
>CAKXAF010000113.1:470-8154 GCA_934869045.1 uncultured Nitrososphaerota archaeon
CTCCCTGACCGGCTACAGCGGCGGCGGCAAAAAGATGATCGCCCAGTATGAGAGCGGGGATCGCGGCAAAGAGCTGGACGCCCCCCGGGAGTACGGCCTTTCCCAACAGCACAAGCACCTGAAGGAAATGACAGCGGTCACCGGTCTGGCCCGGGAGCCGCTGTTCACCCCCATCGTGTCGGATTATTACAGCGGCATGATTGTCAGCGTCCCCCTGTATGCCGGGATGCTTCGAAAGAAGCTCTCCCCGGAGGAAATGCGGGACTTTTTCGCCGAATACTACCGGGATGAGAAGTTCCTGCGCACCGCCCCCTTTGGCAGCGAGGCGGACAGTGCCGGTTTTCTCAGCGGAAACGCGGCTTCCGGCTGGGACGGCATGGAAATTTTCATCACTGGGAACGAGGAGCGCCTGCTGCTCTCCGCTCGGTTTGATAATTTGGGCAAGGGCGCGTCCGGCGCCGCCGTCCAGTGTCTGAACATCCTGCTGGGGTGCGAGGAAGATAAGGGCCTTTGCCTGTAATCTGTCCTGTACAGAGAGAAAAGAGAAGGAGAAGGAAGCATGAAACTGGTATCTTTTGACGGATTTCCGTTTGCAGAAGGCGGCGTTACCGCTGCCAAGGGTTTCTCGGCCGCCGGCGTCCACTGCGGCATCCGCGCCAACAAATCGAAGAAGGATCTGGGCCTGCTGCTGGCGGACCACCCCTGTGCCGCCGCTGCCGTCTACACCCAAAATAAAGTAAAAGGCGCGCCGTTGCTGGTGACCAAGGCCCATCTGTCCAACGGGACCGCTCAGGCTGTTATCGTCAACTCCGGCATCGCCAACACCTGCAACGCCGACGGTCTGGAAAAGGCCGAGGGAATGTGCCTCATCGCCTCCGCCGCTCTGGATATCCCGGCTTCGGAGGTGCTGGTGGCTTCCACCGGCGTCATTGGTCAGCCCCTGCCCCTGGAGCCGGTCCAGGGCAGCATCGAAGCGCTGACCAAGGCGCTTTCTCCGGAGAATCACGCGGATTTCGCCGACGCCATCATGACCACCGACACCGTCCGCAAGGAGGTCGCTGTGGAATTTTCACTGGGCGGAAAGGCCTGCCATATCGGCGGGTGCTGCAAGGGCTCGGGGATGATTATGCCAAACATGGCTACCATGCTCTGCTTCCTGACCACCGACGTGGCCATCGAGCCGGAACTGCTGGAGGTCGCCCTGAAGCAGGTGGTGGACGAGACCTTTAATATGGTCAGCGTGGACGGCGACACCTCCACCAATGATATGGTTTCCATCCTGGCCTCCGGCGCGGCGGGGAATCCGCGGATCGACTGCCAGAGCGGGGATTTTGAGGAGTTTATCAACGCCCTGTATGTGGTGCTGATGAATCTCTCCCGGAAGATCGCCGGGGACGGCGAGGGGGCCACCAAGCTGCTGGAATGCCTCGTCACCGGCGCGGAAAGCAAGGAGCAGGCCCGCATCGTGGCCAAATCCGTCATCAATTCCTCTCTGCTGAAGGCGGCCATGTTCGGCGCTGACGCCAACTGGGGCCGGGTTCTCTGCGCCATCGGCTACGCCCAGACCGATGTGGACGTGAGTCGGGTGGATGTCTCCTTTGCCTCCCAGAACGGGGCTGTGGAGGTCTGCAAAAACGGTGCTGGCATCGATTTTTCCGAAGAGACCGCCAAAAAGGTCCTGACCTGCGACGAGGTGAAGATCCTTGTCAGCCTCAACGCCGGGGATGAAGCCGCCACAGCCTGGGGCTGCGACCTGACCTACGATTACGTCCGCATCAACGGCGACTACCGTTCCTAATGGGCGGGCCTGCTGATGGAATACGTACTGGTCCTGATCGGCGGGATCCTCCTGATAGCGGGTGGGTTCCATCTCTACGACCGTTCCGCCGGACTCCGGAAGCTCCGGGAAAGGCTGGAACGTCAGTATGGACTTCGACCCTCCCAAAAAGGCGGGGTGGACTTTGACAGCGTGGAAGCCTACTGGGAGGAGCGCCGCAGGGCGGAGCCGCCTGCCCACTGGATCGACAGCCTTACCTGGAGCGACCTGGACATGGACGAGGTTTTCGAGCGCATCGACGCCTGCCAGACCTCCATCGGGGAGGAGTACCTCTACAGCGTTCTCCACGAGCCGCTTTTCGACCGGGAGGCCCTGGACCGGCGGGAAAGCCTCATCGCTTTTTTCCAGGACCATCCGGAGGAGCGGCTGGACGTCCAGACCTTCCTGGCGCGGATGGGCAAGTCCAACTACAGCGGCCTTGCCAATTTTCTCTACCATCCGGAGGTGCGGGAGATCCGCGGAGGAGAGCTGTTCAGCATTCTGCCATTCCTGCCCCTTTTTTGCCTGCTGTTTATGGTGGTGAATCCGGCGGCGGGACTCATCGGGGCAATGCTGAGCATCCCGGTGAATATGGCAGTCTATTACCTGTTCAAGCGCAAAGTCGAACATGAGCTGGCGGCGGTCCGCTACATATCTGCCATGCTCTGCTGCTGCCGGCAGCTGATCCGTTGGAAATCCCCGGCGCTTCCGGAGTTGCGGGAGCAGCTGAAGGAGGATTTCGCGTACTTCCAGTCCTTCCGGGGCCTGGGGCAGATGGGTCGGGTCGGCGCCTCGGAGGTCGATTTCCTGGCCGATTATATGAATATGCTGCTTTTTGCGGATCTGCGCGGCTACCGCCGCCTGCTTAGCGCCGTAAAAAAGCACCGGGCGGCTTTCCACCGGCTTTACCGGTTCATCGGGGAGCTGGATCTGGCCATTTGTACGGCCTCCTTCCGGGAAAGCTTGCCGGTGTTCTGCGCCCCGGAGTTTACCGAAGAAAACGCCCTGACCTTTCGCAGTCTGGCCCACCCCCTGCTCCGGGATCCGGTAACCAATTCGGGGATCCTGCACAGCGCCGTCGTCACCGGATCCAACGCTTCGGGCAAATCCACCTTTGTCAAGGCCCTGGCGGTCAACGGCATCCTTGCCCAGACCCTCCACACCTGCTCGGCGGCGGCCTTTTCCACCCGTCCGGCCCTGGTGATCACCTCCATGGCTGTCCGGGACTCCCTCTCCGCCGGGGACAGCTATTTTGTCACCGAGATCAAGTCCCTGCGCCGCATTCTCCGCCAGGCGGCGGGGGAGACCTACTGCGTCTGCTATGTGGATGAGATCCTCAAGGGGACCAATACCATCGAACGGATCGCCGCGTCCGCCTCGGTGCTCTCCTGTCTGCGGCGGATGGACTGCCTGTGCGTCACCGCCTCCCATGATGTGGAGCTGACCGACCTGATGGAGGGGTTGTACGAAAATTGGCATTTCTGCGAAACCATTACCCCAGGAGGGGTGGAGTTTGACTATAAGCTGAAAGCGGGCCCTTCCCGGACCCGTAACGCGATCCAGCTGCTGGGAAGGATGGATTTCCCGGCGGAAATCACCGGCGGTGCGGAATGGATGGTGGAGCGATTCGCCTCCACCGGCCTTTGGGAACTGCCGCCGGAAACCGGAACAGAAAAGGATGGGGAATAGCATGCAGAATATTTCCAACGTGGTCAAGGCGCAGGTTTTGAACGACGCCCTGCCTTATATTCAGAAATACCATGATAAGATCGTCGTTATCAAGTACGGCGGCAACGCCATGACCAGCGAGGAGCTGAAAAACGCCGTCATGAGCGACATCGTCCTCCTCTCCCTGGTGGGGATCAAAGCCGTGCTGGTCCATGGCGGCGGCCCGGAGATCAGCGAGGCCCTGAAGCGGATGCAGATCGAGAGCCGATTTATCGGCGGCCTGCGTTACACCGACGCGGAGACTGCCGAGGTGGTCCGGATGGTTCTGGCGGGCAAGATCAACAAGGCGCTGGTCTCCCTTCTGGAGCAGCACGGCGGCCGGGCGTTGGGTCTCTGCGGCTCTGACGGCGGCATGCTCCAGGTGAAAAAGCTGGAAGGGGATCAGGATCTGGGCTTTGTCGGCGAGATTACCGGCGTGGAGGTCCAGCCCATTCTGGACGCCCTGAACAACGGTTACATCCCCGTCATCGCGACGGTGGCCACCGATTCCGCCGGCCAAGTCTACAACATCAACGCCGACACCGCGGCCGCACGCATCGCCTCAGCTCTCCAAGCGGAGAACCTCATCCTGATGACCGACATCCGGGGCCTGCTTCGGGATAAGAACGACGAATCCACCCTGATCCCCGAGGTTCAGGTCAGCGAGGTTCCCTATCTGGTCAAGCAGGGCATCATCTCCGGCGGCATGATCCCCAAAATCGAATGCTGCGTGGAGGCGGTCCGCCGCGGCGTTTCCAAGACCTGCATCATCGACGGCCGCATCCAGCACTCTATCCTCATCGAAATGCTGTCCAATGAGGGCATCGGCACCCTGTTCAAATAAGGAGGAACTGCAATGGCAGATATGCTTGTCAAGCTCTATGATCTGAGAGACGATCCGACCCTTTTTGCCCGCCTGGAGGCAGATGGGATCCGGATCAAACAGGCTCTCTCACCCGATAAACACCGGGTGCTGGCCTTTATCCGTGAGAACTTCGGCGAGGGCTGGGCCAGCGAGTGTGATGCGGCCTTTGCCAACCAGCCGGTGAGCTGCTTCATCGCCGTTAAAGAAAAGCAGGTAGTGGGCTTCGGCTGTTACGAGGCCACGGCCCGGGATTATTTCGGCCCCACCGGCGTCCGGGAGGACATGAGGGGGAAGGGGATCGGTAAGGCGATTCTCCTCAAGTGCATGACCGGCCTGGCCAATCTGGGGTATGCCTATGCCATCATCGGCTCCGCAGCCGCTACCGCAGTGGAATTTTATAAAAAGACCGTCGGCGCGGCGGAAATTGAAGGTTCCGCCCCCGGCGTATACGCACGGATGATCGACCATGACTGACATATCCCGGCGAAAGAAGGAATCAAGATGAATTTCAAGCAGATCAAGGAGCGGGATCAACAGTACATCCTGCCCACCTACAAGCGGTACGACGCTTGCATCGAAAAGGGAAGAGGCGCAGTCTGCAGCGGCTCCGACGGCAGGCGGTATCTGGATTTTACCAGCGGCATCGGCGTCAATTCCCTGGGTTTTGCCGATTCGGACTGGGTCAAGGCGGTGTCGGAGCAGGCAGAAAAGCTGGCACACATCTCCAATCTTTACTATACCCTCCCGGACGGGGAGCTGGCCCAGCGTCTCTGCGAATACACCGGCTACAGCCGGGCCTTTTTCGGCAACTCTGGAGCCGAAGCCAACGAGGGCGCTATTAAAACCGCCCGGAAATACAGCTTTGACAAATACGGCGAAGGGCGCAGCACCATCGTGACGCTGGTCAACTCCTTTCACGGGAGGACCGTCACCACTCTGGCCGCTACCGGGCAGGAGGTGTTTCACCAGTATTTCGGGCCATTTACCAGCGGGTTCCGTTACGCCGCAGCCAACGATATGGCCTCTGTGGCCGGTGCGGCGGACGATTCCGTCTGCGCGGTCATGCTGGAGTTCATCCAGGGCGAGGGCGGCGTCATTCCGCTGGAGGAGAGCTTTGTAAAAGAGCTGTTCGCCTTCTGTAAGGAACGGGATATTCTGATAATCGCCGACGAGGTCCAGACCGGCGTGGGGCGGACGGGAAAATTCCTGGCCGCAGAGCACTTCGGCGTCCGGGCGGACATCACGACCCTGGCCAAGGGGCTGGGCGGCGGGCTGCCCATCGGCGCGGTGCTGGTCAGCGAAAAGCTCCGGGACGTGATGGGGCCCTCAAGCCACGGATCGACCTTCGGGGGAAATCCCATCGTCTGCGCCGGGGCAAATGAGGTTCTGAAAAAAGTGACTGACGGCCAGTTTTTGCGGGAAGTTTCGGCAAAAGGGGACAAACTCCGGTCCTGCCTGCTCTGCTGCGGAAACGTGGCGTCCGTCACCGGGCTGGGGATGATGCTGGGCATCGAGCTGAAGTCTGGGACCAGCGCGGAGGTGGCCAAGGCCTGCCTGGAAAAGGGCCTGCTGGTGCTGACCGCCAAGGAAAAGGTCCGGCTGCTGCCGCCTCTGACGATTACGGACCAGGAGCTTTCCGACGGGCTGCGCATCCTTTGGGAGGTTCTTTCCTGACTTGAAAAATCTTGAAAATACTTGTGAAAGGTTGAGAAAGATGAAACATTTATTGAAGCTCAGCGACTGGTCCAAGGATGACATTATGGGCACACTGAATCTGGCAGATCAGCTGAAATACGAGCAGAAGCATGGCATCGCCCATCACCGGCTGGCGGGACAGACTCTTGGGATGATTTTTCAGAAGTCCTCCACCCGCACACGGGTGTCCTTTGAAACCGGCATGTACCAGCTGGGGGGCCAGGCGCTGTTTCTAAGCTCCCGGGATCTGCAGATCGGCCGCGGGGAACCGGTGCAGGACACTGCCCGGGTGCTGTCCAGGTATCTGGACGGCATCATGATCCGGACCTTCGCTCAGAAAGAGGTGGAGGATCTGGCGGAGTATGGCTCCATTCCCATCATCAACGGGCTGACCGACTACTGCCATCCCTGCCAGGTGCTGGCGGATCTCATGACGATTCGGGAGTATAAGGGAAGCCTGGAAGGGCTCAAGCTCTGCTATGTCGGCGACGGCAACAACATGGCAAACTCCCTGATCGTAGGCGGGCTGACTGTGGGAATGAAGGTTTCCATTGCCTGCCCGGACGATTACCGACCCGATCCTTTTGTATTGAAATTTGCGGAGGCCTACGGCGATAAATTCGCGGTTTCCTCTGATGTTTTGGCTATGGCTGCGGACGCGGACGTGCTGTACACCGACGTCTGGGCTTCCATGGGCCAGGAGGAGGAGGCCGCGGCCCGGCGGAAGGTCTTTGCCGGGTATCAGATCAACGACGGCGTCATGGCGGCGGCTCACGCCGGGGCCATGGTGCTCCACTGTCTGCCGGCTCACCGGGAGGAGGAGATCACCGGCAAGGTGTTTGAGGAGCATGCCGGGGAGATCTTTGACGAGGCGGAGAACCGGCTCCATGCCCAGAAAGCGGTCATGGTCAAGCTGATGGAGAAGCGGGCGTAAGGAGTTTCGGATTCGCCCCAGCGGGTTATGGATTTGTCCGGTAAATTCATGACCCGCTTTTTCCGTTTTGGGGCGGCGTCTGGATTTTTCCTGCGGCGGAGGACTTTTGGGGTTCCTGACCCGTTTTTTCTTGCGCAGGGATGGCAGAAACGCCTGGAAAAGCAGTTGGAGGATTCCGCTGCTTTTCCAGGCGTTTTGTGATAAGAGCTTTTACTCCGCCGCGAAGGTGAAGGAGATTCCTTCGCCGGTCCAATCACAGGTTTTGGATGTTTGTGCCGTTCCGTCGGGATTTCTGACCGTTACAAAGAATTTTTGTCCCTGGGTGGAATAGCCGCTGTGCTGCGGGCACAATTTCAGCTCCCGGGACTGTTCGTTCCACTGGATCTGGACTTCGGCGTACTCGCCGTCTTCATAGGCGTAGCCGTCCCCGCGGTCCCGGTACCAGACAAATTCCGCGTTTCTGCCGCGATAAACCCGGATTTCTACCGGATTTTCCTCGCAGGTGTGCATGGACTCCGGGCCGGTGAGAAGAATCGATCCGGCTTTTACGAAAATCGGCAGAGTGTCCAGCGGGGCGTCTGCTGTGACCGCAGCGCCGCCCGCAGAATAGCGGTTGGTCCAAAAATCATACCAGCCGTTCCCGGCGGGGAGATAGACTTCCCGGCTG
>CAKXAF010000114.1:0-6280 GCA_934869045.1 uncultured Nitrososphaerota archaeon
GTTCTGGAGACGCTGTACTCCAAAAAGGAATGCGCCGGGCAGCTGGCATTTTTATATCTGCGGGATGAAGTCGGAGACCGGGTAAAGTTTCAGGCAGGACATCGGTATCTGGCCCATGTAAACTACGAGGATGGAGTCAGCGGCTACACAAATTTTTCCATCGCAGGCTTTTCCAGTCTTGGCGTCCGCGCCGGAAGACCTTGCGGCAAGGATGTTCCGCCGCTGGTAGATCTGGACGCCCTGGAGGACGGGGCAGCCTTCTGGGAAAGCGAAACCGGCCGTTACTACCGCAATACGGCGGAAATGTACCGGGTGCTGAACAATTCCTTAAATTTGACGGCAACTCGGAATCTTGACGCGGTGGATGCGTTTCTCCGGGGAGAGTACGTGCTTACCAAGGGCCGGGATTTTTCCGCAGTGGACTATACGGAGGGCGGGGTCTGCATCGTCAGTGAGAATACGGCTAAGCGGCTGGGCCTGTCCGTAGGGGACAGGCTGGAGCTGGCGGTTCATTTTCCCACCGAAGCGGGCGTTTCGGTTTTGGACAGCTATTGGCCCGAAACCGGATTTGCGGAGGAGACCTCGCTGGAAATTATCGGTCTTTACCAGGGCGGGGGCACGACCCGTGACGACGTTTTCGTCCCGGATTCCGGCCAGACCTGGGCTGCGCACAGCGGCGGGGATTACGTCCTGGGGCGGGTGGTTTTGGAGAACTGTGGGGCGGAGGACTACCGCAGGGAGGTAGCGCCGCTGCTTCCTGCAAATGTGCTGCTGAGCGTCTATGACCAGGGCTACGCTTCGGCCACCGCAGCGGTCAGCGGCGTTCAGGACACCGCTCGTCTGCTGCTGGCGGCTGCCGGAATCTGCGCGCTGGCAGTGTTGGTCCTGTTTGGCTATCTCTTTGTTGGACGGAGCCGGGAGAGCGTCGATATCCTCCTGACGCTGGGCGCGGGCAGGGGCCGGGCGCGGCGCTATCTGCTCAGCGGATGTGCGGCGGTGGCGCTGCTGGCGGCTGCTGTAGGCGCGGCGGGGGGATATCTGGCCTCCGGCCGGGCCGCAGAGGCCGCCTATGCCCAGGCGGAGGAGAATGCCGCCTATGACCGGCGTTTCAGTGCCTCCGGCTACGGCATACATGAGGAAGATTTCCGGGTGGAGTTTCGGATCAGCCCCCTGGTGCCGCTGGCAGTGGGAACCGGTGTGTCTGCCGGAGGGATATTGGCCTGCGCGCTGTTTGCAGAAGGAATCCTCCGTGCCAGAGATCCTCGCAGGCGGCTTCGGAAGGCCCGCCGGAGGAAAAAGCAGGCGGTCCCTCATTCCAGAGGCGGCCAGGGCGCGGATTATCTGCCGGGGGTATCCGTGCGGTATACGGCCCGTTCGATCCGCCGGGGCGGCGGGAGGAGCTTTGTCCCGGCCGCGGCGTTTCTGACGCTGACAGTCTTTGTCTGCCTGTTCAGCGGAACGATGGGGGGATATCGGGAACAGATGGATACCGTATATGACCGGATCCCGGTGACGCTCCGGTTTTCCGATTATGCTGGGAAGTCCCTGGGAAATCTCCGGATTCCCCACAGCCTGGTCCAGAAGGTGGTGGACACGGGCTTTGCCAGCTGGGAGGACACCCATGTTTCTGTTGGCGGCTACTATTTTTTGGGAGGGGTGGTTTCCTACGCGGACGGCCGCGTTTCGGAAGAACCGTTCGTCATCGACCACATTCCTGCCGGGACCTTTGCCAACGAGTCCTATCTTTACTGGCTGAAAACCACCGCGCCGCCGCTGCGTTTTACCGATGATCCCGCCTATGCGCCGGAGTTTTTCTACGCAGATCCGCCGGAGATCCAGTGGCTGGATGGTTACAGTCTGGAAGCAATGAGAAGCTTTCCTTATAACCTGAACATCACGGATCCGAAGAAGCCGCTGGATTTTGCGGCCATGCCGGAGGGGATATGCCTGGCGCCGGAGTCCTTTCTGGAGCTCCACGGCCTGGCGTTGGGAGACACGGTCCTGGCGAACGGGTATGCCGTTCTCCGAATGGGGCGGTATGACTCCCTGTGGGCCCTTCCATACCGCGTCCGAATCATTGGGAGCTTCAAGGGGGAGGATGGAAAAAACACCCTTTACCTCCCGCTGTCCATGCTGCCTTCCGTCCAGGAGGAGGAGGTCTACCACTCGGTCAGCTGCATGCTCCAAAACACCCGGGAGCTGGGCCGCTTTAAGGATGAGCTGGCCGCATTGGGCTTCAGCGAAATCAACGAGGTCCAGGGCAACCGCCATTGGGTTATTATCGACGATACTTCCCTCAATGACGCTGTGACCAGCCTTCGGCAGCATATCGCCTACCTCTCGCTGCTTTATCCAGTGGTCCTGGTCCTGGCGGTGGGGATGGGATTTGTCGTAGCATATCTTCTGACCCGGGGTCGGAAAGAGGAACTGGCCATCATGCGGAGTATGGGGGCAAGCCCCCGCCGGATTTTCTTCGGATTTTTTCTGGAACAGGCCCTGCTCTGCCTGCCGGGAGGTGCGGCAGGCCTGGCTGCGGCGTGGTTTTTGAGAGGCGGTCTCAGCGGATTCCAGCTGTGGAACGCCATGGGATTTGCCCTCTGCTACCTGGCGGGGACGGCGCTGGCGGTGTGGGTGATGAACCGGAGGCCGGTGCTGGCCATCCTAACAGATAAGGAGAATGGATAATGGGAATTTTGGAGCTGAAGGATGTTCGCTATCAGTATCGCAATCCGTATCAGACGGTTGAAGCCCTGCGTGGAGTATCCCACAGCTTTGGCTGCGGAATGCTCTACGCTCTGGTCGGAGCCTCCGGCAGCGGAAAAAGCACCTTGCTCTCCCTGATGGCCGGCCTGGATCTTCCCACTGGCGGGGAGATCACCTTTGACGGACAGCCGACTTCCGGGATGGATCTGAACCGGTACCGGCGGGAGAACGTGGCGGTCATCTATCAGAGCTTTCATCTGCTGCCCCTGCTGACGGTGCAGGAAAACGTCATGTACCCCATGGAACTGATCGGCGCCAAAGCGCCGGAGGCCCGGGAGAAGGCAAAGATGCTCGTGCTCCGGATGGGGCTGGAGGAAAGCCAGCTGCGTCGGTATCCTTCGATGCTCTCAGGCGGCGAGAGACAGCGGGTTGCCATCGCACGCGCTCTGGGAACTCCGGCGCGGGTGATCCTGGCGGATGAGCCCACAGGAAACCTGGATTCGGAAAACACCCGGAATGTGATGAACATCCTGCTTCGGCTGGCCCATGAGGAGGGGTATTGTGTCATCGTGGTCACGCATGACCCGGAGGTCGCCTCCATGGCGGATGAAGTGGTCCGAATGGTAGATGGGAAACTGGAATAACCTCAAAAAGTGTCCGGCTGCACAAACTGGCAGCCGGATATTTTTGGGGATCCAGGGATACCATTTTTGAAAAGTATACAATTTTTTACGTTCAAATTATTCGAGGGGTACGCCTTTTTTTAGAAAAATCAGCACTTTGTGCATAGAGGCGGAAGATTTTGAACAAGAAATGTACGCTGTGTAAAAATTAATCTCCTTGTCAGCCCTGTAAATGGCGAATATAATAGGCTCATGACAAGATTCATAAAAAGCGAAAAAAAAATTCCGCTTTTTAAGCCACAATTGAAGGGGGAACCAAAATGCCTGCATCCGTCTCCTTAACTGAAAAGAGGCGCGCCGGGGAGAAGCGCCGGCGCAGGTATACCAAAGAGCAGATTCATGAGAATATTGAACTCTATCTGATCATGCTGCCCGTGCTCATCCTGATTTTCCTGATGTGTTATCTGCCGCTGTACGGATTGGTCATCGCATTTCAGGACTATTCGCCCGGTATGCCCTTTTTCTCCCTGACGGAGAACATCAAGTGGGTTGGATTCAAGCACTTTGCCAATTTTATCAACGGTAAATATTTCGGACGGTTGATGGGGAACACCATTCTGCTCAGCGTATATAACCTAGTTTTCGGTTTCTGGGTGCCTATCGTCTTTGCGCTGCTGCTCAACGAGGTGCGGAACCTGCGCTTTAAAAAATTTGTGCAGACTGCGTCCTACCTGCCCTATTTTATTTCGGCAGTCGTTGTAGCGGGCATGGTCCTCTCCTTTATCGATATGGACGGCATCGTTAATAAAATGATCGTCCTGTTCGGGGGGACAGCCACTCCGCTGAACACATCGCCCTCGGCATTCCCGGTAATCTATACCATTACCAACGTCTGGAAGTCCTTTGGATGGAACAGTATCCTCTACCTCTCCACCATGTCTGCCATCGATCCGGCACTGTATGAGTCGGCGCGCCTGGACGGAGCCAATCGCCTTCAGCAGATGTGGCACGTGACGATCCCGTCCATTCTTCCCACCATTGCCATCATGCTCATCATGGCGGTGGGTGGTATCCTCGGCTCCAATACCGACCTGATCCTCCTGCTCTACAATACAGCGACCTATCCCACTGCCGATGTCATCGGCACCTACATCTACCGCGTGGGTATTGAGGGCGGCCAGTTCAGCTACACTGCTGCAGTCGGCATCTTTTCGTCGGTCATTAACTTTGCCCTGGTATTTGTCGCCAACTTCATCAGCAACAAGGTCACCAACTACGGCCTGTTTTAAGGCGCGGCGCCGTACAATTTTTCGAAAGGCGGGATTTTATGGCTCATTCCAACCGCATCCGGGAAGGGAGCCGGCTGGCGGACGCCGTCATCTATGTGGTGCTGGCGGTCATCTGTCTGGTTACGCTCTACCCTATGTATTATGTATTCATCCTCTCCATCAGCGATCCCCTGGAGGCCGCCGGAATGCGGGTGTACCTCTATCCCAAGGGGCTCTATCTGGATTCCTATAAGATGCTCTTTCAGGACACAGCCCTGTGGCGCTCCTACTGGAATACCTTAATCTATGTGGTGGCGGACACCGGCTTGATGATCGTGGTCTGCTCCCTGTGCGCCTACCCGCTGACCTGCAGCCGGCTCATCGGCCGGAAGCTGGTGACAGTGTTCCTCCTGATTCCCATGTATTTCGGCGGCGGACTTATCCCCACCTATCTGGTCATGACCAAGCTGGGACTGTACAATAACATCTGGGCGATTATCGTTCCGGGCGCGGTCAATGTCTGGAACATCATTCTCTGTCACACCTACTTTCGTTCCATTCCCGAGGATATGCGGGAGGCGGCTAAAATCGACGGAGCCAATCACTTTAAGATCATGACCCGCATCTATCTGCCGCTGGCCAAGCCCATTTTGGCAGTCATCGCTATCTATACGGTGGTGGGCGTGTGGAACGACTGGTTCCGGCCCATGGTGTACCTGCCGAAAGAGACGCTCCAACCCCTGCAGCTCTACCTTCGCCGGGTCCTGGTCCAGCAGACGGTGGATTTCTCCCAGGTCTCGGCCGAAGCCGCCGAGGCTATGGCGCGGCAGAAACTCTCGAATCTTCAGATCCGCTATTCGATGATCATCTTCACTACGCTCCCCATTATTTTCGTCTACCCCTTCTTCCAGAAATATTTTGTCAAGGGCGTTATGCTGGGTTCCCTGAAGGGCTGACCGGTATTTGGTTCCAAAACGGCGGAATCCGCCGGAACAATAGAATTGGAGGCTGTTTCGCATGAAAAACTATCTGAAAAAGTCCATCACCCTTGCCGTTGCGGCGATGATGGCGGCCGCGCTTTTCGGAGGCTGCGGTGAATCCGGCACTTCCTCTCAAGGCGGGTCCTCTTCCCAGGGCGGCGCTTCCTCACAGGGGGGAGTTTCGTCCGGCGGTACGCAGACCCTGAAGGTGCTGACTCCGGAGTCCACAAACCCTTACATCCATCTGGCCGACCGGGAAAATTATGAGGTCTGGAAGGTTCTGGAGCAGCGTCTGGCCGATAAGGGCGTTGCTGTTGACCTGGAGATTATCGCGGTGGATCAGTACCAGGTGGTCATCCAGACCCGTATGGCGTCCGCCAACGATCTGCCGGACTTCGCCAACCTCTCCAATTTGGACGACACCACGGCGCTGAATCTGGCCAATCAGGGGATCCTGCTTCCGATCAATGAGATCCTGGAAAAAGGCGACGGCACAGCTCTGAACTTCATTGATACGGAGGTCCCTTTTGTTCGGGGCACCTGTACCGCTGCAGACGGTAACATGTACTGGATCCCGGTGGCGCAGAAGACTACCTATGCCGGAAAACCCGGCTCCACCTGTATGATGATCGCCATCCGCCAGGACTGGCTGGACATCGTTGGAATGGAAGCCCCCAAGACCGCAGAGGAGTTCCTTAGCGTGATG
>CAKXAF010000114.1:6290-8093 GCA_934869045.1 uncultured Nitrososphaerota archaeon
ACCAGGATGTCAACGGTTCCGGTTCTGCGGATGAAATTCTGGCCTTCGACCCTTCAACCTTTGCCAACGGCATCGCTCAGTGGTTTGGTCTGGGCAGCGATCTGACCAGCGTGGATCTGACCAACCAGGAGGTTGTTTCCCCCTGGTATCAGGACGGTGTCAAAGACTATTTCCGCTATCTGAACCAGCTGGTCAACGAGGGCATCCTGGACACCGGTCTCATCGGTGCGGCAACCAGCGACCTCCAGGATCAAAAAATGGCCGAAAACAAGGTGGCCGCCACTTATACCTACGCCATGCAGGCGTGGCTGGAGCCTTCCGTTAACGCCGATACTGAGGTCTACTTCCAGCCCATCGCCGCGCTGACGGCAGTGGACGGTATCGAGCCATCCATTGCCATCGAACCTTCGGAGCTGGTAATAGGGCGCTGGGGCTTCACCAAAGCCTGTACGAACCTGGATGCAGCAGCTTCTCTGTTGGATGTCATCTACTGTGCGGATGCAGAGACCCTGGAAAGCTGGGGCATCGAGGGTAAGACCTATGAGACGGTGGACGGGAAGAACCAGTATCTCCCCAACATCGACAACGCTCACTGGGAAGACTGTGCGAAAAACGGAACCGTCAAGGGCGATTGGCTCTGGGGCGACGCCGCATTCCCGAAGATCCGTTTCGCCGCCATGGAGACCGAAATTGAAGCGCGCGGCGGCGGAAAGGCCGAATTCCAGAAAGAAATCATCGATCATGAACCCCGTTTCCCTCTGGGCAACGCCAGCTATTTTGCCCTCCCCACAGCAGAACAGCTGGAGCGCAAGAGCACGCTGAAAACGGATTTGGACACCTACTCTAAGGAACTGGCCACCCAGCTGATTCTGGGCCAGAAATCTCTGGATGATTGGGACACCTACATGGCGGAGCTGAAAGAGCTGGGCCTGGACGAGATGCTGGAAATCGACCAGGACCTTTACGCCCGGTTCCTGGAAGCGCAGAAATAATTGGACATTTCCGAAAGGATATGTTATACTGAAAAACGGGAAAACAGGCGGCGCCGCCTGTTTTCCCTTGCTTGTTTTTTCTGCGGCGGAGTTCGCAGATACTGGGATGCAGGGGGATGTACAGAATGCCAAAACGAGTTAAGAGCAAGCTGTTCCGGCGAATGGTCCTGTCCTACTTTGCCATTTTGGCGATTCCCATTGTTATTTTCTGTTCCCTTTTCTATAGCCAGATCCAGCGCGAAAACCGGGAATGGGAGCAGAAAGTCTATCAGGAGAGCGTTTCCAATATCGTCAGTGTGGCAGACCGGAAGTTTTTTGATATCACCAGCTTGGGGGACCGGCTTTTAGCCTCCAATTGGCTTCAGCGCGTCCGTTCCGATTCGGATATCATCACCCGGTACTTCGACGCCACACGCATGAATGATATCAGCCAGGAACTGCTGGTGCATGCGGCTTCTTTGGGGGTGGCGGATGATCTGGCGGTTCTCCTCCCAGCCAAGAATCAGGCGATTTCTCCCGCGGGGTGGGGGGATATGGACGAAATGCTTCGGATCGTAGGTATCCGGGAGGCTTCCGGACAGGAGGCGCTTCGCGATATCATCCGGAAAACCGGACGCTTTCAGGTCGTAAACGCTGGGGAAGCCGGCGTGATTGCGGGATCCGATGATCTGCTGGTGTTTCAGAGCCTGGACGTCCTCAGCGAATCCCGGGCAATTCTCCTGGTACGCATCGGTAAGGGCACGCTGGATTCCTATCTGGAGAAATTCCGTTTCAGTGATCTGGTAGGCTTCTCCATGACCGGAGAGAATGG
>CAKXAF010000115.1:0-2317 GCA_934869045.1 uncultured Nitrososphaerota archaeon
GACCCCAACTACACCTCTACCATAGAGAGTATTGCTGCGGAAGTCGCTGAGAAATATTCTCCCGGCACCATTTCCGAGGAGGATTTTATTACCTACCTGAAGGAAACCAATCTTGAGGGCTGGTGGAACGGGAAGCCTGACGGCGACATTGGCGACGGCGAAACCACCTGGTCCAAGTACATTGAAGCCGAAGGCTTCGGCGACGACCTGGCCGCTATTGACGCTACGGATCCCGACGCGATGCTGGAGCTGCTTGCCAAAGTTGAGTATACCAATTATGCGGACGGCTATGATCCGGCTGCCTGGTATCAGAACAAGCTGGAGTCTGAATACATTGCCGGCAACCTTGAAGACGGCATTGACGTTGCGGAGATCACCGGCATTACCCGTGTTGATGATTACACCGCCACCGTCAAATACAACAGCGTCAACATCTACGGCGACCGCGCCATTAACGCATATTTTGCGCCTGAGCACTATTACGGAGAGATCGTAAAAGGCGACGTGGCCAGTATCATCTCCAATATGGAGCCTGTCGGCAGCGGCCCTTATATGTGGGGCGGCTTCTCGGACAATATCGTCACCTGCACGGCAAACGTCAGCTATTTTGAAGGCGTTCCGAACATCGGCACCGTGAAGTGGCAGTACGTTCCTGAAGCAGACACCATAGCGGCTCTGGCCGGTGGTGAGATCGATATCGCTAATCCCGCTGGCAGCAAGGAAAACGTTGAGGAACTAGAGGCACAGGGAATTACCTTTGATCTGACCGATAACGCGGGTTACGGCTACATGGGCCTTAACTGTGCGAATCTTTCTCAGAACGTCCGAAAGGGTCTGCTGAGCCTGATGAACCGCCGTCCTTCCGTGGAAGGCTACTACGGCCCGGAGATCGCCCAGGTTATTGAGCGCCCGATGACTACGGTTCTCTCCGAATATCCGCAGGATGCGGGCGTGTACTACGAGTACAGCCCGGAAAAGGCGCTGGAATACTTTGAAACTGCGGGCTACAGCAAAGATGCCAGCGGCAACCTGGTCGACAAGGACGGCAATAAGCTGGTTGTCAATGTGTACATCGGCGGCAGCGGCGTGGGCAACCATCCCGGTTACGCCATGCTGACTCAGGCCGCCAACGATATGGCTTCTCTGGGCGCGGAGCTTCAGATTCAGGACGTGGACTTCAACGTCCTTCAGGGTGCGATGAATGACGGCACCGCTGACATGTGGGTCATGGCTTGGGGCGCTGTCAACAGCTGCGACAAGTCCACCCAGTTCAAATCCACCGGCGGCCAGAACCGTTACCGCATTGCCGATGCGGAACTGGATAAAATGCTGGACGAGATCATCGTCACCATCGATCTGGATGCCCGTAAGGAACTGGTCTCCAAGATGCTGGACAAAGCGATGGATCTTGCTATCGAGCTTCCGCTTTATCAGCGCAAGAACATCATTGCGTATAACGAGCAGAACGTCGATATGAGCAGTATTCCGGAAGACACCTCTGCTTTCTGGGATTATGGCGACGTGCTGTGGACCGTGAAGATGAACTAAGCGGCTCCGAACGGGCTGTTTTATGAGGCGACTGCTATCCCGCCTGTGGAGAACAGGCGGGATGGCAATTTTTAAAATAGCAAGCATTCGTTTGCCCGTGCGTGAGCTGCCATTTTTGGAAAATACGCACGGGCATGCGTTTTTATACAGTAACGCTGTAAAGTGTTAATGAAAAATATGCCGGGTGAGCGCCCGGTTGGAAAGCAGGTGTCATTTTGAGACAATATATCATCCGGCGCGTTCTGATCAGCTTGATTGTGCTGTTTGGCGTTTCGGTCATGCTTTACACGCTGGTACGCTGTATGCCGTCGGACTATGTAGCCCTGTCTACCGCCAATTCCCAGAAGGTGACGGAGGAGATGAAAGCGAACCTCCGCGCTATTTATGGATTGGACAAGCCCATCTGGGCTGGGTATCTGGACTGGCTGTGGAATGCGGTCCGGGGGAATCTGGGAACCTCGCTGATGTTCAAGCGGCCGGTTGCGGAGATCATCGCAGAGTATGCGCCGGTTACGTTTTCGGTTGCGGCCATCGCGCTGGTGCTGGAACTGCTGGTGGCAATACCGCTGGGTGTGCTGGCCGCGCGGAAGCAGTACAGCAAGGCCGACTATGTCATAACGACCTGTGTCTTTATCGGGATTTCGCTGCCGATTTTCTTTTTCGCGGCGATTCTCAAGCGGATATTCGGCTTCTACGGGCTGAACTGGCTGCCGGTTTCGGGTATGCTCACGGCCCGGGTGTCCTATGACGGCTTTACTTTTGCGAAAGT
>CAKXAF010000115.1:2327-4574 GCA_934869045.1 uncultured Nitrososphaerota archaeon
TGTGGACTATGCCAAGCACTTGGTGCTGCCGATCACATGTTTTGTCATCACCGGCTGCGGGGGCATGCTGCGGTATACCCGGACCAATATGCTGGAGGCGCTGAGTTCCGACTATGTGCGAACCGCCCGGGCCAAGGGTGTTCCGGAACACACGGTGGTGTATTCCCACGCTTTCCGGAACACGTTGATCCCGATTGTAACCCTGCTGGGCGCGTCGCTGCCGAGCTTGTTCAGCGGCGCCGCAGTCACAGAGGGGATTTTTGCGCTGGAAGGATTGGGCAACATCGCCCTGCGCGCTTCCAGCATGGCGGACGTTCCGTATCTGATGGGATTCAATATGTTCCTGGCGGTACTGACGGTTTTGGGATATCTGGTTTCCGATATCCTGTACGCTGTGGTTGATCCCCGCGTTCGATTGAGTTAGAAGGGAGGCTGTCACTATGAGTGAAAAACACACGGTTTTAGATGAGGAAAAAGCAGTTTTGACAGCCGAGGACGCCGCTGCTCCCAATGCGGCGATTGAGCTGGACGAGCTGGAGGAAAAGCGCGTTTTCCTGACACCCGGCCAGATGGTGATGAAGCGGTTTTTCCGAAACCGCCTGGCGGTGGTCGGCCTGATCATTCTGGTGCTGATGGCACTGTTCTGCTTTGTCGGGCCGCTGTTTTCCCCCTATTCGGAAACGGAGATCTTTTACCTGGATAAAGCCACGGGAGAAGAAATCCGCATGACCGACTCTGAGCGCATTGCCGATGCGGTCCTGAACACCAAGGCGCTGCCGTCCTCCGCCCACTGGCTTGGCACCAATGAAATGGGCCAGGATATGTTTACACGGCTGATGTACGGCGGACGGATCTCCCTGCTGGTCGGCTTTGTTGTCGTGGCGGTGGAGATGCTGGTCGGCGTGACGCTGGGCGGCGTTGCTGGCTATTACGGCGGCAAGGTGGATATGGTAATCATGCGGCTGGTGGAAATTTTCGTTTCCATTCCGTTTATCCCTTTGATGTTGATTCTATCCTCTTTGTTGATATCTTTAAAAATATCTCCTGAGTATAAGATTTATTATACCATGTTTGTCATGGGCGTGATCTATTGGGCCGGCGTTGCGCGGATGATCCGCGGCAATATCCTGTCCCTGCGGGAGATGGAGTATATGCAGGCGGCGGAGGCTACCGGCATCCGGACCTCTCGAAAGATCTTCCGGCACCTGATCCCAAATGTTATGCCGATCATCATCGTTATGGCTACCATGGATCTGGGCGGCGTTATTTTGATGGAGTCGACCATGAGCTTTTTGGGCATCGGCGTGGGCCAGCCCTACGCCTCCTGGGGCAACATGGTCAGCTCGGTCAACGACAGCGTTGTGATGCGCAGTTTCATGAATATCTGGCTTCCGCCCGGAATCTGCATCCTGCTGACGGTTTTGGCGTTTAACTTTGTCGGCGACGGCCTGCGGGACGCCTTCGATCCCAAAATGAAAAGGTAGGTGAGATTGGTGGAGGATGCAAAAAAAGCCCGCAGAAAAAAGCTGCGGGACATCAAGAAATACAACAGTAAGATGTATAAAGCGCTGGCGAAGAGCAAAAAGCAGCGCGTTCCGGAATCTGCCTATCTGACCCAGATGCACGATCCGGCCAACCTTTTGGAAATCGACGATCTTCATACCTTTTTCTATACGGACACCGGAACGGTGAAGGCTATCGACGGCGTGTCTTTCGACATTCCCCGGGGGAAGGTCGTGGGCGTTGTCGGGGAGTCCGGCTGTGGAAAATCGGTGACCAGCCTGTCCATCATGCGGATTCTGCAGGAGCCTCAGGGTCAGATCGCTGGAGGGCAGATCCGCTATAACCAGCTTGCCAAAGGCCGGGCGCTGGATTTGACGAAGGTTCCTCTGAAAATGATGGAAAAGCTGCGCGGCGGCGACATCTCCATGATTTTCCAGGAGCCTATGACTACGCTGAACCCGGTGTTCACCATCGGCAAGCAGCTGGACGAGGCTATTAAGTACCACACATCCAAGCTTGCCAAAAAGGACATCGCGGCCCGGAGCATTGAGATGCTGAAAACCGTCGGCATCGCCAACGCAGAGGGGGTCTACAAAATGTACCCCCACGAGTTGTCCGGCGGTATGCGGCAGCGGGCAGCACTTATTCGCACGCTTGCTTTGAATCCGGACCTTCTGCTCCTTGACGAACCCTTCTCGGCTCTGGATTACCAGACCAGACTTCAGGTTTGCGACGATGTTTACC
>CAKXAF010000115.1:4584-8073 GCA_934869045.1 uncultured Nitrososphaerota archaeon
AGCCGTGGGTTTGCCGCCGGAGTTCGCCACACGTTTTCCGCATGAATTTTCCGGTGGTCAGCGCCAGCGCATTGGCATTGCCCGGGCGCTGATTATGGACCCGGAATTCATCATTGCCGACGAGCCCACGACTGCTCTGGATGTGACGATCCAGGCGCAGATTCTGGATTTGCTCCGGAATCTGAAAAGCAAGATTAACGCGTCCATCATGCTCATTACCCACGATTTGGGCGTTGTAGCAGAGACGGCGGACTATGTCGTCGTCATGTACGCGGGGCGGATTGTGGAGAAAGGCACCGTGCAGGATATTTTCCACCATCCCAGCCACCCCTACACCCTGGGGCTTATGAAATCCCGGCCCAATTTTGTTGGGGAAAACGACCGGCTCTATTCGATTCCCGGCAGCGTCCCCAACCCGGTGGATCTGCCAAACTACTGCTTTTTCCGCAACCGCTGCGAAAAGGCGTGCGAAGCCTGCGCAGGGCCGTATCCGAAAATGACCGCGCTGAGCGAGACCCATCAGGTAGCCTGTTACCTCTATGACGGCGAAAATCAGAAGGAAGGGGATGTGGACAGTGGAAAATCAGACAACTGAGAACCTTCTGGAAGTGATCGACCTCAAGAAGTATTATCCCATCAAGGCGGGCGTTACCCAGCGGGTGACCGGCCACGTGAAAGCGGTAGACGGCGTCAGCTTTTCCATCAAACGGGGCCAGACCTTCGGGCTGGTCGGTGAATCCGGCTGTGGAAAGTCCACCATCGGCCGCACCATCCTGCGACTGACCGAGCCTACGGCCGGCAAAGCGATCATTGCCGGCAAAGATGTGTTCGCACTGAAGAAAAAAGAGCTGAGGGCCATGCGGCCAAAGATGCAGCTGATTTTCCAGGATCCCTATTCCTCCCTTGACCCCCGCATGCCCATCGGCGAGGTGATCGGCGAGGCGGTCCGCGAGCACGGCATCGTCTCCAAGGCCGAATACCGGGACTATATTCTGAAGGTCATGAAGGACTGCGATCTGAAGCCTTACCAGATTGACCGGTATCCCCACGAATTTTCCGGCGGTCAGCGGCAGCGTATCTGCATTGCCCGGGCGCTGGCGCTGAATCCGGAGCTTATCGTCGCGGACGAACCGGTTTCTGCACTGGACGTTTCGATTCAGGCCCAGGTCATCAACCTGATGCGGGACCTGCAGGAGAAGCGCGGCCTTTCTTATCTGTTCATTTCCCACGATCTGTCGGTAGTGGAGTACATTTCTGACGTAGTTGGCGTCATGTATCTGGGGACGCTGGTGGAAATGGCTCCGAAAAAGGAGCTTTTCAAGAACCCGTCCCATCCCTACACCAAGGCGCTGCTCAGCGCCGCGCCGGTGCCGAACCCAGATATGAAGGGCAACCGGATCATCCTGCAGGGCGATCTGCCTTCTCCGGCGAATCCTCCTCAGGGCTGCAAGTTCCACACCCGCTGCCCTCACTGCATGGAGGTCTGCAAGACCGTGGCCCCGGAGTACAAGGACTATGGCGGCGGACATTACTGTGCCTGCCATCTTTACGACAAGAAATAATACGAAATGAAAAACCCGCGGATGGAATTTCCATCTGCGGGTTTTCTGCGCTTATCGGATGGTGATGAGGTAAGAAGAAAAGAGAGGTATGTCCAGTGTGAGGGTCAGGCCGTTAGCATCCAAGGTTTCTTCCCGGACCTTTTCGAGGTCGTGATCCGCATCCAGCAGGTAGTATTCCACCGTGACGCGATCTTTTTTCAGGCCGGAGAGCTTATACTGGAAGCTTCTTGCGGGGGCTTGGTCGTCATCTGTGTAGTAGGTGGTCATCAGTGCGGCTTCTGAGCCGCTGATGGCGGCGCAGACCGTGCAAGCCGGATCATCGGAATGGACTTCAACGCTTTCGCCTAGCTTATAGAGGCGGTTGAACATGAGGAAAGGATAGTAGCCCTTCAGCTTGTCGCAGGGGAAGTCGGTGCTAAACATTCCATTCATGGCACAGGGGCGGGCATCATAGTACATGAGCAGATCCAGCGGCTGATACTGGCAGAGGCTCATGACGGAGGCGGTAAAGGCCGCGCCTTTCAGGCTTTTTTCTGAGCGGAGGGAGTATATCCACGTATCCCCGTTCCAGCCCTTTACATAGTTCCATTCGTTCAGGATGCTTTCGGTATCCTGGTAACCGGCTTCATCCAGAACGCTCCGCGCATAGGCTGCCTGCCTTGCGACGGCGTGGGGGTCGGATGCGTAGATATGCCAGGAGAAAAAGTCCAGCGGAGCGGTGAGCTGCTCCAGAAACTCCTTTGCCCAGTCCCAGTTCCATGCGAGAGCGGGACCGCCGATTTTCAGCTCAGGGAAGCATTTTTTCAGGTGGGAAGCGGCGACGTGGTAAAATTCAAAAAACTGCTTTTTGGTGCCGCCCCAGGTTGTTTTGTGGGTGGAGTCGTCGGGGGTCAGGTCAGGCTCGTTCCAGATCTCCCAGTATTCGATCCCCATATGGAACCCGCCGGCCCAGCCGTAGTTATAGTGGCGGATAATATGCTCGCAGATAACGGCCCATTTCTGAAAATCTCTGGGAGGGAGGGTGCCATATTTTTTGGGCCAGTGCTCGATCTTGGAGCCAAGACGGTAGAAGGGCTTTACACTGGCCAGCTCCATCGTCTTTAAGTAATCGTCTGTCAGGCGGAAATCGTAGGATTCCGGATCCTCCGGATCGTTGTCAAAGTTGGGGAAAACCGCATGGACGTCCACAGTATGCTCACCGCCATAGGTCGCATAAAATGACGCGTCATGCGTTCTTGCATAAGGGATTCCCGCCTCGGCAAAGGCGTCGAGGTTCGTGATGCGCTGGTCCTCTGCGAATTTGTATACAGGTCCGTTGTTGACACAGTGCATGGGGCGCATTTTTCCCGTCTTTTTAGAAAAATCAACTGTAACCATTACGAAAACTCCTATCTTTGCATCTTGTTTGATTGCAGTGAAATGATATATTCAGTATAGCAAAAAACGCGGAATTTTTGCACAGGAAAAATTCAGGAAAACCGGGAATCATTAACGGACTTTTATCAGCGATGAACCCTTCTTGCAAATCCGTTCGCTTCTCAAAAATGAGCTGCGCTGCCGTGCGTCGGACGGACTTACAAATATTTTACAACATCTTCGATCCGGCGTTTGGGGATGCGGTAGTTTCCGTCGGAATCGAGGTAGTATTTGACCGAATCCTTCAGATCCTCGCAGGTGGAGGTGTGGGACGGGTAGCCGAAAGCGATTACAGAATGGACCTGGAGATTTGACGGAAGCTGGAAATATTCCATCAGCCAGTCTTTATCACAGGCGCCGATAATGCAGCTGCCGACCCCATGCTCCCAAGCGGCCAGGGTCATGTTGGAAATAGCGAGCCCGGCGTCGGTGCCTACGTAGGCGCTTCGGGAAATCTCACTGTCCGTCAGCACGACGACAAAAAGGACGGGGCGCTGATTCTCCTGTGGGA
>CAKXAF010000116.1 GCA_934869045.1 uncultured Nitrososphaerota archaeon
TTGATTAAGGGGTTTCTCCGCTTTTCGGAGCGGGATCATGTATTGACCGCCGTGATCGACCCCAAAAACCAAGTGCTCCCCCGGCTGGCTCCGCATTTTGCGGAGCGCTTTCCGGAGGAGGCGTTTCTGATCTATGACAACACCCATGGGATGGCGCTGGTTCATGTGGGCGGAAAAAGCGCGATCATTCCCGCAGACAGCATCGAGCTGCCTGCGATCGATGAAGCGGAGGCGCAGTATCAGGCGCTGTGGCGGAAGTTTTACAAGACGATTGCCATCGAGGGGCGGTACAACCCACGGTGCCGGATGAGCCACTGCCCCAAACGGTACTGGCTCAATATGACGGAGCTTTGCAAAGCCGTGGAAAAGCCTGCCGCACGCCGTCTCGGCGACCTCCGTTCAGCCGTCCTTGCCAACCCGGAAACGTCCGCAGCGGCCGAACCAGACCAGCAGGAAAACCGCTGCAGCTAGCAGAATCGGTATCAGAACGAGGCACACGCCTAATACCAGGAGATCCTGGTGCGGCGCGGCAGCATCCTCCGCATCAGAAGGTTCAAGCTCCTCCGCCAGAAAAACCTGAAGATTGTCCAGGAATTCCGGCAGCTGCTCTTCCGGAATCCCCAGAGCAGTCAGCTGAACTTTCTGAGCGTCTGTCAGGCTGTCCAGCGGAGTTTCCCCGACGATTTCCAGGGCCTCCCAATAAACGCGCATATTCGTGGAGCCCTCAAAAGGGTTTTCAGAAGCTGCGGAAGAAACCTGCTGGGCAAAGAGGACGGTTCTCCCCTCTGCGGAAACCTGCGGCGCGGCTCCCACAAGAAGAAAGTAGAACAGGAGGACGACGGCTGCCATCAGCCAGCCGGCATGGTGTTTCAGTTGTTCCCACAAGGACAAAACCCTCCTTTTTGGTTTTTGTCCTTATTATAAAGCCGCTATGTGACGGTTTCTTGAACAACCGCTGAAAAAACACAAAAATCCGCGGCAGCAGACGGAAACGCTTTTGCGTTCCATCGCTGCCGAGCGTACTTTAACGCCGATGTTCCGGCTCTTCCGAAAATAGCTCCGCCAGCATCTGCGGGTAGCGGTTCAAGAAGTCACGGGTGATCCGGAACTGATCGGTTTCTTCATAGCGCTGGCGCCGGACGCCTTCCTGGGAAAACTGGTAGATCGTACTTCCCGGAAAGGACATAAGGATGGGCGAATGGGTGGCAATCAGACACTGAGAGCCGTTGTCCGTTAATTCCTTCAGACGGCACAGCATGGAAAGCTGGCGGAGCGGCGACAAAGCGGCCTCAGGCTCATCGAAGAGATAAAGGCCGTCGCCGCCCAGTCGGTTGTTCAACAGGGCGAAAAAGCTCTCTCCATGGGATCGCTCGTGAAGGTTCCCGCCGTAGCTGGCGCTGATCGGCGGTCCTCCCAGCCCCGGCCCGGCGTCCAGCTCCTCGATATTGGTGGCGACGTTGTAAAAACTCTCCGCCCGAAAAAAATAGCCGTCCCGGGGACGCCTGGCGCCTTTCACCAGGAGAAGGTACTCACTGAGGCAGGAGTGGGAGGCATAGGTAGAAAAGGCGAAGTTCCGGCTGCCTCCTTCGGGATTAAAGCCGAAATTCACAGCCACGGCCTCCAGGAGGGTGGACTTGCCCGTTCCGTTGTCCCCCACAAAAAAGGTGACCCGGGGATTCAATTCCAATACCTCCAGCTTCCGGACGGCGGGAATGGAGAATGGATACCGGCGGAAATCCGGCACCCGGTTCCGTTTCAGGCGGATCTCCTGAAGAAATTGATCCATCCCGGCCATCAGAAATCCAACTCCAGGTGCTTGCCGCTGGGCGTGTAGGGACGGTAGGCAACGCCCGCCAGATCGAACATCCGCTTGGATGCCATAACGGCGGGGGTATCGGCGTATTTATCGTACCAATATACCACTTCCCGGATCCCGCACTGGATGATGGCCTTGGCGCATTCATTGCAGGGAAACAGGGTGACATAAATCGTAGTACCCTTCAATGAACCGCCGTCATTGTTGAGAATGGCGTTGAGTTCCGCGTGGCAGACGTAGAGATATTTGGTATCCAGCGGGCTGCCGTCCCTCTCCCAGGCCATGACGTCATCGCTGCAGCCGGTAGGCATCCCGTTATAGCCTACCGACAGGATCTTGTGGTCGTGATTTGCGATACAGGCCCCCACCTGGGTAGAGGGATCCTTACTCCGCTGTGCGGAGAGCATTGCAACGCCCATAAAATATTCGTCCCAGGACAGATAATCGGTTCGTTTCATACGCTTACTCCTTTTCCGTCTCCATGCCGTTTTGTTCCCGGTATTCCCGGGGGGTCAGGCCGTATTCACTGCGAAATACGCGGTAGAAAAAGCTGGTGTTGTCGTAGCCCACCGCCGTGATGATGTCGGAAATGGGCAGCGGCGTTTCCCGGATCAGCTTCGCCGCCCGGGTCAGACGCTTCTGCTGGAGAAGCTCTTTAAAGGTGGAACCGGTCTCGGCCTTCACCAGCTTACTCAAAGCGTATACCGGCTGGTTTAATTCTTCCGAAAGGGCAGTCAGGCTGCCGTTGCGGTAATTCTCTTCGATATAATGCAGGATTGTCATCACGGTACGGCTGCGGCTTTGGCGGCCTGCGTCCAGTGTGTCAATGTGGTTGAGCAGCTGCAGAAGCAGCAGGCCCATGGTAAACTGGTTTGTCCGCCGCTGGTCGGGCTGATGGTTTACCAGGGACCAGATCATGTTTTCCGCGAGATTCTGGACCGGCAAAAGACCCGCCGCCTTGAAATGCAGATACTCCCCTTCCCCTCCGTCGCGGCAGAGGGTACTGACCAGGAAGCGGGAAATGGCATTGTCCTTGCCAATCATCTGGAAAGCCGTATCGAAGAATTCCGGCAGGACCATGAAGTTCACGGCAATATCGTCCGGACCCGCCGGAAGAATCTCATGGCAGGAATGCTGATTCAGAAAGAGGAGGTCGCCGGCCTCCAGTGTAACCGTGTGATTCCGGTCAATAATGTGGGTGGCCGTCCCCTGGCAGATAAAAATAATCTCAATATAATTATGCCGGTGCTCCGGGAAATGAACAAAACGCGTATGGGGCCGGACGTCGATGAGCTTCCCTCTTTGCAGCATCCGGCGGCTGTCGATGGTGAAATCTTTTGCTTCGGTGTACAGGGTGCGGTCCACGCTTGCCCGTCCGTCCAAAATTTTCCGCTCTTCATCGGTAATTTGACGGAGGGTTTCCATGAGTTTCGCGTCCATACTGCACCGTCCTCTCCTGAAAGCTTTCTTCTTATAGGTTAGCAGATACCGGGGCTTCTGTCAACCGTCAAAAAGCAGCAAAAACCGCCGTCTTCCTCTTATATGAGAAAGGCGGCGGCCGACCTGCGGGGAATTTTCAACGGAAGGCTCTGCTTGCACAAATTACCGCAGCCCGCCGTCTCCTTTAAAAGCACTTTATTTCCCGTCCCCAGAATTGCTTTACCGGGTTCCGCCGTCCCAACGGTTGCGGCGGCTCCGGCCCGGCCGGCGGGCAGACGGGCGGCGGAAATCCTCCGCGTGATCCGGCATGGCAGAAAAACTGACCTTCCGGTTGCGGATCCGGGCATCCTGCATCCGCTCCAGCACCAAAGCGGCGTCCTCCGGGGACAGCTCCACAGTGGAATACTCCGGGCGGATATCGATTTTTCCCACCGAACCGGCGGGCAGGCCGGTGGAATCCACAATAGCGCCAAGGATATAGTTGGGGGCCATTTTCTGGCTGCGGCCAGCGTCCATCCGGATGCGAACCCGGGCGGAACGCGGACGGCCGTCGGGACGCGGCGTCCGGGGAACCGGTTGAATCAAGGGAATGGGACGGCTGTCCTTTCCGCAGAGCATGCCCATCAGGGTATCCGCTACGGTTTCCAGGGGATACCCTTCTTCCAGCAGAATCGTCACCATATCGTGCCACTGGCCATTGCTTTCGCCGGACATGGCGGAACGGACCCGGCACAGGAATTTTTCCTGCCGCTTGCGGAGAATGGCCTCCGGCTGGGGAAGCGGCTGCTCCTCAATGGAAGCTCCAACATACCGTTCGATCGCACGAAGGGCGCCCATCTGTTGGCGGCCGCAGACCAGCGTTACCGATACGCCGGACCTCCCGGCGCGGCCGGTACGGCCGATCCGGTGGATGTAATATTCAAATTCCTGAGGGATGTCATAATTAAAGACCACGCTCACGTCCTCCACATCGATGCCCCGGGCGGCCACATCGGTGGCGATGAGCAGGCGGGTGCGACCGGTTTTAAACGCATGCATGACCTGGGTCCGAAGCGGCTGGCGCATATCGCCGTGGAGGCTCGCTGCCTTGAAGCCGCTGCTGTTCAGGTACTCGGTCAGTTCCTCCACCATCTTTTTCGTGTTGCAGAAGATCACCGCCCGCTCCGGGTCATAATACTGGAGGAGAAGATTCAGAGCGTCCATTTTCCGCGGCTGGGGGACCTGATAAAAGTGCTGGGCGATGGAATCCACGGTGCGCCTGCCTGGATCAACGGTGAAGAGCAAGGTCTGCCGTTCTTCCGGCGCCTGGCTGAGGATGGTGCAGATGTCTTCGTAAAAGCCCATGTTGAGCATTTCGTCGGCCTCATCAAGGATGACGGTGTGGAGCTGATCCAGCTTCAGGGTGCGGCGGCGCATATGGTCCATGACCCGGCCGGGAGTCCCCACCACCAGATTGGCGATTTTCAGCTCCCGGATCTGGGGATCCATGGGCTGTCCGCCGTAAACCGTTGCGATATGGACGCCGGATTTATATCGGGAATATTTGCGCAGCTCCCCGCTGATCTGCATGGCGAGTTCCCGGGTCGGGCAGAGGATCAGCACCTGAGGACGGGTTCCTCCGGCGATACGCTCCACGGCTGGAATGCCAAAAGCGGCAGTTTTTCCGGTCCCGGTGGCGGAGCGGCCCAAAACGTCCCGGCCGCTGAGGATGAGGGGGATGGCTTTTTGCTGGATTTCCGTCGCTTCCGCGTACTGGAGCTCGTCGATGGCGCGAATCAGCTCGGGGCTGAGGTTCAAATTCTGGAAAGCGCTGTTTTCCATAAAAAATTAGGTTCCTTTCTGGTTGGAGGGGGGCAGATGGAGATGAATAGATAAGGTTTAGTATAGCACATTTTTGACCCCTACACAAAGTTTTTTGAAAAGTTCTCCTTCTTCCACAAAATGCCGAAAAAAAAGAGCGTTTTTTTGCCTCTGGAGGATTTCCGGAAGCTTCCTCTATTCCCATTACTCCCCTTTCATAACGCGGGGAGATCCGCACAACCTAAATGCAACAACACAAAAAGGCGGGATGCGGAATGTCGGCAAAAATTCGAAGAGCGCGGGATTACAGCATTGTGTGGCTGATTGGTTCGGCTGGTTACAGCCTTATTGAGATTCTCTGGCGCGGATTCACCCACTGGACGATGGCGGTTACCGGTGGGCTGTGCTTTGCACTGCTTTACCAGTTGAACCTGCGGCATCCCCGGGAGCGGACGGCGCTGAAATGCCTGCGCGGGGCGGCTGTCATCACAGCGGTAGAATTTCTGGTGGGCTGTATCGTCAACCTGAAGCTGAAATGGCAGGTGTGGGATTATTCGAACAGCTTTGGAAATCTTCTGGGGCAGGTCTGCCCGTTGTATACAGCCCTCTGGTTTTTCCTGTGCATCCCGGTTTACCGGCTGGCAGGGGGTGTGCGGAGGATGCTGACACGAATTTAAAAAAGCGGCGGGCTCCGGCTCCGCCGCTTTTGTTATTTGCCTTTTTCCTGCAGTTCGTGATTGTCCGGCGGAAGAACCGTGATCAGCACCTGCTTGACACGCTGGTCCTCCACCTCTCGAACAGTGACCTGCAGAAGGCCATCCCGAAACTGCTCTCCCGGCTCCGGGACCTTATCCAACTGCTCCATTACCCAGCCGCTGACGTTCTGGTAATCCTCTTCGTGAAGGCGGGCATCCGGAAAAAGCTCCGCAAACAAGTCTGCGACCTTCATATCCCCGCTGACCAGGCAGCTTCCATCCGGCTGGCGGGTCAGTTCCGAAACGATTTCCTCGTCTTCGTCCCAGATTTCGCCTACCAACTCCTCCACAATATCTTCTACGGTGATGATGCCCAGAGTTCCACCGAACTGATCTGTTACCACCGCCATCTGGGTCTTACTCTTTTGAAAATCCTTCAGCAGCTCGGAAATCCGCTTTTTCGGCGGAACAAAGAGCACCTCTTGGACGATGCTTTTTAGAGGGAAATCCGGGCACCGGGTATACTCCCGAAAAAAATCCTTGTCATTGATGATGCCGATGATATTATCAATGGTTTTATCATAGACCGGGATACGGGCAAACCGCTCGGTGAGCAGGACGTTTTTGACGGTTTCAACCGGCTCACGAATGTCGACGGCGACAACATCCACCCGGTGGGTGATGATTTCACTGACCGTGATATCGGTAAATTCCATGGCCGACTGGAGAAGCTCGCTTTCATGCTCCTCCAAAACTCCCTCGTCCTCGATCTCCTCGATCATATACTTCAGTTCTTCCTCTGTCATGCTCGGTGCGTTTTCTTTGGAGCGAAACGGCTTCATCACCAGGGCTTTAAGCTGGACAAAAAGCCACACCAACGGCTTTAAAACGGTCATGATCCCCCACAAGACGGAGGCTACCTTCAGTGAGAAGGATTCTGCGTATTCCTTGGCAATACTTTTGGGGAGGATTTCACCAAAGGTCAGCACCAAAAGAGTCATGACAATGGTGGAAAGAGTAGGACCCAGGCTTCCGCCGAAAAGCGTCGTAAAAACGACGGTGGCGATGGCCGTGGCCGCAATATTGACGATATTGTTGCCGATGAGAATTGCGGAAAGCGCGTCGTCAAAGCGTTCGATTACCTCCAGAGCCCGGGTGGCCCGGCGGTCGCCGTTTTCCGCACGAAATCGCAGACGGATCCGGCTGACAGTGGAAAAAGCGGTCTCTGTTGCGGAAAAAAAGGCCGAACCCGCAATCAAAAGTACGAGAACAACATATAAAAGAGGGTTTACCAAATCCAGTACATCCTTTCAAAACCGGTTCTAACAGACTCCGCTGTCACGGAGCATGCTTCTCGCCGTCTGCCGCATCAGGTCGCTGACCGCGTCTGTGGACATGATGCGGGCGATCTCCTCTACCCGGCCGTCCAGGTCCAAAGGGAACACCTGGGTACGGGTCCGGCCGCCGGCACTGTCCTTACGGATCAGGAACTGTGCATCCCCCAGGGCGGCGATCTGCGCCGAATGGGTCACACAGAGAACCTGCCGGGCCGCTGCAACCTCCCGGAGCTTTCGACCGATTTTCTGAGCTGCCTTGCCGCTGACACCGGTATCAATCTCATCAAAAATTAGGGTCCCGATGTCGTCCTTATCCGCCAGAGCACTCTTAATGGCCAGCATGATTCGGGACAGCTCGCCCCCGGAGGCAATTTTGGCGATGGGCTTGGGCGGCTCGCCCAGGTTGGCTGAAATCAGCAGCTCCACCGCGGCGTCGCCGCCAGCCCCCAGCTTGACAGGAGTGAAGCGCGCCTCCATCCGGAGGTTGGGCATCTCCAAAAAGCGGGCCTCCTCCGCCACCCGGTCGGTAAAGCGACGAGCAGCCTCCCGGCGGTGCTCGCTCAAAGTTTTCGCCAGGGCTGCTGTTTCCTTTTTTAAGGACAGGGCGTGGGCGTTGAGCCGCCGAATCTCCTCCTCGGAAGAACGCAGCTCCGAAAGCTCGCGTTTAGCATCCTCCAAATAGTCGAGAATCTCCGAAACTGTGCTGCCGTATTTCAGCTTCAGGGCATGGAGCTCACTGAGTTTCGCTTCAACCTGATCCGCCTCCTGCTGATCGTAATCCAGGGTAGAGAGCTGATCATGCAGGCTTGAGGCCCACTCGGAGAGCTCGATGGAGAGGCCCTCCAGCGCCTCTGCGGCTGAAGAAAATTCCGGAAAGTCGGAAAGGCTCTGCATTCCGTCCCGGGCGGAGGCGACGAGATCCAAAGCTCCGGGG
>CAKXAF010000117.1:0-974 GCA_934869045.1 uncultured Nitrososphaerota archaeon
TGCACCCGAAGGCCTCTGCCTCCACAGAAAGGTCCATCATGCTGACCGAGGCGGCTGAATCCACCCGGTCGGCCACGGCCTTCATGCCCCGGGCCTGCAGGTCGCTGTCAGAAGTCAGCTGGCGCACGGTGACGCCGGTCAATTGAACGCTGGGAAAGGAGAGAACAGGCATCGTCTTTTTCACCGGTGCGTCCCGCCAGTCGGCCAGCCATTGCTTTACGTTCATCGAAAATCCCCCTTTGGCTTTTGTATCCTCATCATAGCATGTTTTGGCCCCGGATTCTTTTCAATTTTTTTTATTTTTCGGACAGGATTTAGAAGGTTTCAGAAGATTTGTAATTTTATAGGATTTTCTTCTCAAAAAACCGGGGCCGGGTTAAAACGGGTTTGATGTTTTTCCCCGCTGCCGCGGTTTCAGGTTTCAGGAAGGAGCAAAAGGCTTGACCGAAAGCTCTCCTGAAACTTATGCGTTTTTGTTCCGGATGTACTCGTCGATGGCTTTGGCGGCCTGCTTCCCGGCGCCCATAGCCAGAATGACTGTTGCCGCACCGGTGACGGCGTCGCCGCCTGCGTAAACGCCCTGCCGGGACGTGAGGCCGGTCTCCTCCTCCGTGATAATGCAGCCGTGGCGGTTGGTATCCAGGCCGGGAGTAGTGGATCGGATCAGGGGGTTGGGACTGGTGCCGATGGACATGATCATCGTATCCACCTCCAGTTCAAACCCGCTTCCCTCCTTAACGATGGGGCGGCGGCGGCCGGAGGCATCGGGTTCACCCAGCTCCATTTCCACACATTTCATACCGCGGACCATGCCGTCGGCGTCCCCGAGGACCTCAACCGGATTGGTAAGGGTCTTGAAGATGATGCCCTCCTCCATGGCGTGCTCCACCTCTTCGGCCCGGGCAGGCATTTCCTCACGGCTGCGGCGGTAGACCACATGGACCTCCGCCCCCAGCCGGCGGGCGCACCGGGCC
>CAKXAF010000117.1:984-8017 GCA_934869045.1 uncultured Nitrososphaerota archaeon
CCTGCACCGGAACCAATAAACACGGCCTCATAGCCCTGCTCGACCAGCTCGTCACTGGTCAGGACCTTGCCGATTACCATATTGGTCTCGATGTCCACGCCGATAGCCTTCAGGTTATCGATCTCCTGCTGGACAATGGCTTTGGGCAGCCGGAATTCCGGGATGCCATAAACCAGTACGCCCCCTGCCAGATGCAGGGCTTCGAAAACCGTGACCCGGTAGCCCATTCTGGCCAAGTCGCCTGCGGCAGTCAGGCCGGAAGGACCCGCGCCGATGATGGCGACCTTGTGACCGTTGAAAGCCGGCATTTCCGGGGCGTCCTGATTATGCTCCCGGTGCCAGTCGGCGACAAAACGCTCCAGCCGGCCGATACCCACCGGCTCACCCTTGATGCCCCGGACGCACTTGCCCTCGCACTGGTTTTCCTGGGGGCAGACGCGGCCGCAGACAGCCGGGAGGGAACTGGAACGGGAGATGATCCGGAAAGCGCCTTCCATGTCCTCGTTGGCGACCCGCTCAATGAAAGCGGGGATGTCAATGGCCACGGGGCAGGCGGAAACGCAGGGCTTATTTTTGCAGTTCAGGCAGCGGCGGGCTTCGCTGACTGCCATTTCATACGTATAGCCAAGGGCGACCTCATCGAAGTTCTTGTTGCGGACGTTGGGGTCCTGGGATGGCATGGGGCATTTTTTCGGATCCATGTTGCGCTGAATCGCCATGGTTATTGAACCTCCTTGCTGAAAAGATTGCAGGCGGCTTCCCGGGCATGCTGCTCGAAGTCCCGGTACATGGTGCCGCGGTGCATCGCCTCATCAAAGTCCACCAGATGACCGTCGAAATCCGGCCCGTCGACGCAGGCAAACTTCGTCTCCCCGCCTACCGTCAGGCGGCAGCCGCCGCACATACCGGTTCCGTCAATCATAATGGGATTCATGGAGACCACGGTCTTGATGTTGTATTTCTTGGTAACCTGACAGACGAACTTCATCATGATCAGCGGACCGATGGCGATGACCTCATCGTACTGGTTGCCCTCGCTGATGAGCGTCTCCAGTGCGGCGGTAACCAGGCCCTTTTCACCGTAGCTGCCGTCGTCAGTCATCATGCACAGCTTGTCGGAGGCGGCCTGGAACTCCTTTTCCAGGATTACCAGGTCCTTGTTCCGGAAGCCCACGATGGAATGGACCTCCGCACCCAGCTCATGCAGCTTCTTTGCCACAGGATAGGCGATGGCGCAGCCCACGCCGCCGCCCACCACCGCGACCTTTTTCAGACCGTCCAGGTGGCTGGGCGTGCCCAGCGGGCCGACGAAATCGTGGAGGGAATCCCCCTCCTCCAGGGTGTTCAGCTCCATCGTGGCGCCGCCAACAATCTGGAAGATAATCGTGACGGTCCCGGCCTCCCGGTCATAATCAGCGATGGTCAGCGGGACGCGCTCGGAGTCCTCTTTGGCGCGGAAAATGATAAACTGGCCCGGCTCAGCCTTCCGCGCGATCAGCGGGGCCTCGACGACCATCCTGGTCACCGTCGGGTTCAGCGGCTCCTTTTTCAATATCTTATACATGGAAGCAAACTCCTTTCCAGGGTTTCCTTGAAAATAACCAACATTTCTATTATAACGGTCTTTCGCCCGTTTGGCAATATCTATCGTTCCAGAAAATTGCGGCCTGTCCGCCAGCCAGATCGGTTCGTTTTCGGAAGATTCCAAATAAAGCTCCTCTGCCTCCTGCTGAACCTGCTGCAGTTCCTCCACGATATCGGTAATTTTATTGAATAGCGTGTAGTACATTTTTCGATAGTTTGGCATATGATCACCCACATTTAAGATTAGACCAAATTAATCAAAAAGTCAATAGCTCATTTTGTTCTATCCCATACTGATGTTGGGTGATGCATTATGGAGACACGTATTCGAGATTTGCGTGAAGATCGGGATTTGACCCAAGAAAAGGTCGGGAAAGCCATTAACATTCCTCAGCGCACATATTCCTATTACGAAACCGGCGGACGCATGATCCCGCCTGAGATCCTGTGTGCGCTGGCGGATTTTTACGGCGTCAGTGTGGATTACCTGCTGCGGCGGACGGACATTCCCGAGACTGCCGGCCAGCTTCTGAAAAAGCTCCGCAGCAAGCCGGAAAGATAGCGGCCAGCGGCGCTGCCCAGGAAACGTTTTACCGGATTTTCTAAATTCCGGAGGAAAAAACGGCAGGCGCCCGCCACGCTCAAAAAGGAAAAGGCGGCCCGCAGGCCGCCCGCGGATGTCCCCGCGCTGGGATATTGCAAGCAAAACCCCAGTTTCCTATTTTCGAACACTGCCTCTGCGGCCCGTTTGTACAAGCACAGCGTCCCCGGAACAGAAAATCCGTCCGGATCCGGATGCTTTTAGAAATCCACATCCAGATCGTAGTAGCAGGCCTTGAGGAGCTTTTCCATCTCCTCCTGGGTGGGGATACGGGGATTGGAGCCGGTGCAGGCGTCGGCAATGGCGTTTTTAGCCACCTCCGGCAGCTTTTCCAGGAACTCCTTCTCGTCGATGATGCTCTTGTCCGCGATGACGCCGCCCTCGCCGTAATTCCGGATGGACAGCGGGATGTTGAGGGCCTTGTTCATCTCCCGCAGCTCCTTGACCAGAGCCTTAACCAGGCAGCCGGTGCAGGCGCCCTCCAACCCCATAAAGCGGGCAATCTGGGCGTAGCGCTCTGCGGCTTCCGGGTTCTTGGCGTTGAACTGGATGACCTTGGGCAGATACATGGCGTTAGCCGCCCCGTGGATGATGTGGCCGCCGGTGAAGGCTGCGCCGGTCTTGTGAGCCATGGAGTGGACAATGCCCAGCAGGGCGTTGGAGAAGGCCATGCCGGCCAGGCACTGGGCGTTGTGCATCCGGTCCCGGGCTTCCATATCCCCGTCATAGGACTTTTTCAGATCCGTATGGATCATTTTGATAGCGTGGAGGGCCAGCGGATCGGTATAATCACAGTGGAGGGTGGACACATACGCCTCGACGGCGTGGGTCATGGCGTCCATGCCTGTGTGAGCGGTGAGCTTCTGGGGCATGGTCTCCGCCAGATCGGGGTCGACGATGGCCACGTCCGGGGTAATGTTGAAGTCCGCCAGCGGATACTTGATGCCCTTCTGATAGTCGGTGATGACCGCGAAGGCCGTGACCTCCGTCGCGGTGCCGGAGGTGGATGGAATGGCGCAGAAGCGTGCCTTGGTCCGGAGAGTCGGAAAGCTGAAGGGGGTAATCAGATCCGCAAAGGTGGTCTCCGGATACTCGTAAAACGCCCACATAGCCTTGGCCGCATCGATGGGAGAACCGCCGCCCATGGCCACGATCCAGTCGGGCTGGAATTCCCGCATGGCTTCGGCGCCCTTCATCACTGTCTCCACCGAGGGGTCCGGCTCCACGCCTTCAAAAAGCTGGACCTCCATTCCGGCTTCCTTCAGGTACTCCTCTACCCGCTGAAGGAAGCCGAACCGCTTCATGGAGCCGCCGCCAACCACAACAAACGCTTTTTTGCCGGTCAGGTTTTTCAGCTCCTCCAAAGAGCCTTTTCCATGATACAAGTCTCTGGGCAATGTGAAACGTGCCATACAGAATCTCTCCTTTTCCAGTCTGAAATGTCATGCGGGGCGCCAGGTCCCGTTCCTGTCTTTGTTATTATTTTAACATTGATTTTTTCTTTTGGGTAATGTATAATCAATATGTCAGCAATGTCCCCCGAGAATACCGGGTATCTACCGGGAATTTTTCCACAGGAGGCCAATTATGAACACGACGGCGCTGCGCTATGTGGTCGAGGTCAACCGGGTCCGCTCCATCACCAAGGCGGCCCAGAATCTTTATATGGGCCAGCCCAACCTGAGCCGGGCGATTAAGGACCTGGAAAGTGAGCTGGGCATCACCATTTTCAAGCGGACTGCCAAGGGCGTTACACCCACGCCCCGGGGAGAAGAATTTCTGGCCTATGCCCAGAGCATCACCGCCCAGCTGGACGAGCTGGAATCCCTCTACCGGCCCCGTTCCACCGAAGCCCTGGAGCTGAACGTAGCCGTCCCCCGGGCCAGCTACGTCACAGCGGCTTTCGCCGACTTCCTGAACGGCCGTGCGGGCCGGGAGCATATCAGCGTCCATTTCCGGGAAACCGACGCCATCAGCACCCTCAACCTGGTCAGCAGCGGGGAGATGGACTTTGGGATGATCCGCTACCAGCTGCGCCACGAGGCCTATTTCCAGCAGCTCATCGCCGAAAACGGCCTGGAAGCCGAGACGCTGCGGGAATTCAACCTTGCGGTGATCTTCGCGGAGGACCACCCCCTTGCTTCCCTGGAGGAAATCCCCTACCACAAGCTGGCCGGCTACCCGGAGATTGTCCACGGCGACTATCAGGCGCCCTCCCTGTCCTTTCATCAGATCAGAAAGGGAGCGGAGCTGGAAGCCTCCATGAAGCGGATCTACATCTACGACCGCGGCAGCCAGTATGACCTTCTCCAGCGTGTGAAGGGCGCCTACATGTGGGTATCCCCCGTCCCGGAGGAAATCCTCCGCCAGCGGGGCATGGTCCTGCGGCCCTGCCGGCTTTCGGGCATTCCGAACCGGGACGTGCTGGTCCGCCCAGCGGGCAAGACTCTCAGCGACGATTGCCTCCAGTTCATTGAGACGCTGCGGCGGAATGCGAAAGCCAATTGATTTTTATGCCGTCTGTATTATACTGAGCATACGGCGCTTCAGGGAAAGCCATATGCCCGGACTTTTCTATGGGAGCGAAGGAAGCGTTTGACCGCAGCAGGTGGGAAAGGTTGCTGTTTTCTTGCTTTTCTTATGAAATAGCTCTTTACAAAACGGGCAAAATCTGCTATACTAAATAATAGATTTTGCCTATCCCCCTTTCCGGATAAAAAATGCTACTGTGGCTCAGCTGGTAGAGCAGCTGATTCGTAATCAGCAGGTCAGGGGTTCGAGTCCCCTCAGTAGCTCCATAAAAGGTCCGCAAACACGGCGTTTGCGGGCTTTTCTCTTTTTTACAGGTCCGCCCATTTCCCGTTTTTGTGTCTTATTTGTGCTTTATTGCCTTAAACCCCCCTTTCCGCCCTCCCTCATGGGCGGATTTTTTTTGTTCGTACAGCCATATCGGGTTTCCCTCCTCCGGAACCTGATCAGCAAAAACGCCTTTTACCCGTTCAAAAAAATCGTGCCGGACATCCTCATGTTTTGGAACAGTTCCTTCTCGGAAAATTTGCATAGCCTGCACAAATTTTGTACAGGAAGCCATTTTCTAACCGGCGTCTAACCGGTGCGTGCTATACTGAAAGCATAATAAAACATCCGAAAGATGTTTCAGTTGAAAGGGGATTATAATAATGAAATCAAATCGGATGAAAAAACTCTTCGCCGCGCTGACAGCGGCAGCAGCGCTGAGCCTGAGCATCAGCCTGCCGGCATCTGCCGAAGGCGGGACCGGGATCTCTATCGATGGAACCTCCTACGGCAGCATTGCCGAAGCAGTGGCGGCTGCAGCGGAAGGCGCTACCATCCTGCTGGAAGACGGCAGCTATGAAGCAGCCGGTATCGACCTCACAAAAGACGTAACCATCCAGGGCTCCGGCAGCACCAATATTCTGGTTCCGGATAAGGGCGGGGAGGATTTCGGCTTTCGCATAGCCGACGGCGCCGCCGTTACCTTTGACGGCCTGAATATCACGGCGGACGAAACCGTAACCGGCGAAAACTCCATCCTTGCCCTGATCTACATCGCCAATGACGGCAGCACCCCTGCTGAAGTCGCGGTGCAGAACTGCACCCTGGTCAACGTGGGCGAGATGAAAGGCTACCGTCATGCCATTTCCCTGGAAGGCAAAAGCTATCCCGGCCCCGACACCCGGTATTTCAACCTGACCGTGGACGGCTGCTCCATTACGTCAGACAGCTACGGCATCGGTTCGGGCCTGGACAACAACGCTCCCACCGTTTCCGACAGCACGCTGAAGGTGACGGACACGGAATTCAACACCGAGGGTTCCTCCTCCATCTATAACATTCATCTCCCCAAAGCTCTGAAATTCGTAGAGGTGGAAAACTGCTCGTTCAATTCCGTTCGCAGCGGCGGTATCAAGTATATCTACAGCGATTCCAACGAGGTCCGCATCATCGGCAACGACTTCACTGGCTGCAACCAGGAACAGATCAGCGGCACTTACGCCATCATGGCCACCACCCAGACGGCTGACTACAGCGATCCCCGGGCCTACAGCTACGCCACCGAGCTCTCCGGCAACAAGCTGAACGGCCAGAATACCATCATCGCCGTGAAATCCCAGGTTGAGGCAGTCTGGTTCCCCGACGGCCAGGCGGTCAACAACACCGCCGTCAATAACTATGGGGACGAAAACGCCACCGATGAAGGCACCCGTTACGGCAAGAGCCAGTGGGGCGGAAATAAGTCCTTTATTGTCCTGACGGATTTCAGCCTTTCCAGCACCGGCATTTCCTTCGCGTCCAAGGACGCGGCTGCCCAAATCATCCAGTACCGCTACAACGGGGAAACCTCCGGCGTTTACTCCAATTATTATCCGCTGGATACGTACTGGACGGAAGAGAATCCCCGCCACTGCGGCGCCTCCCTGGCGGATTTTGCAGAAGCCAACGCCATTACCCGCTGGTACCTGAAGGGCTCCAACGCTGAATTTACCCCGGATTCAGAAAACTCTTCCATCCTTACCGCTGAGGACGAAATCGCCAGAGTCGAGATCAATACTGCTGCCGGAAGTATCACTGTGACCCCCAAATCCGTCGGAACCACATACCTGTACGGCGTAGTTGGCGGCGGCGCCTTTGAGATGTCAGACAATACCTGGACTCTGGATGAGAACGGCCTGCGTGTTCCGTCCCTTCCCAACAGCAAGACTGCCGTCTGCCCCATCACGGTTCAGGAGCCCTACACTCCCACTCCGGACGTTGACTACTACCGCGTAACTGTCAATTACCTGGAGGACGGCACCGATACCGTCTTGGCAGACGCTTACCAGTCCG
>CAKXAF010000118.1:0-2091 GCA_934869045.1 uncultured Nitrososphaerota archaeon
AAAGTAAACGACGCCGATTACCCCGGCCGCAGACAGCGCAGTCAGGTCCAGACGCATACCGGAGAGAACGAAAAACAGCGTTTGGATGGGCGGAGTGAAGGCATTGACCTGTTTGAAGACCTTTTTGTTTCCGCTGACGTTGATGTAGACCGCGCCCATGACCATGCAGGCCAGCAGGGGGGAGATATCCAGCGCTGTGCACATGCCTGTAATCGCCAGCAGCATGCCAGTTATCAGCACCAGGCGGTGCTGGCTGGAACGCTGCTCACTGATGAGCTTGTGGAGCAGCCACCCGGCCAGGACGCCTGCCGCCAGCGCGAACAGGTTAAAAATCACCGGCAGCACCACCGTTTGGACACCGACGCCGCCTTCGCTTTCCATCCCCCGGGCAACCGCCGCGCAGATGCTGAAGGCAATCAGGGCTACGGCGTCGTCCAGCGCGACGATCTGAAGGAGGACGTCCACAAATTCCCCCTTTGCCTTATACTGGCGGATCGTCATGATCGTGGAGGCCGGCGCGGTTGCCGCCCCGATGGCGCCCAGCAGCAGCGAAAAGGGGATGGAGAGCCGGAAAACGAAAGCCATGACCGCGAAAATCAGAAGCGCTGCAGTCAGCGCTTCAAAAACAGTTAAAAGAAGAACTTGCCTGCCGTTTTTCCGCAGTCTCTCCAGCTTAAAGTACTTGCCGACGCCAAAGGCGATGAAGGCCAGCGCCACATCGGTGACAAAGTCCATGCCGACGGCGACCGTCTCTGGGATCAGGTTCAGCAGATAGGGGCCTATGAGGATGCCGGCCAGGATATAGCCGGTCACGTTTGGCAGGTGGGCCACTTTGGTCAGCCGGGTCATCAGAAATCCGGCAAAAAGCATCACCGCCAGGGAAAGGATCACTTGGGCGGATGCATTGGGAATCGCGTCGATGTGCAGCAAAATAAGGATCCTCCTTTGATTGAGAAAAATTATCGTAAAAATTATGTAAAGTTCTTGTAAAATACAACTTGATTATATGCATCCGTTGTGATAAAATCAAATAATAGTTCTTTGGGATTCCATAAATTCTGCGAATAGCAGGAGAAAGAGGCGGTTTTATGGTGGACAGCAAGGTGAGGACGCTGCTGGCTGTGGTACAGGCGGGCAGCTTCACCCGGGCGGCGGAGGAATTGCATCTGACTCAGCCGGCGGTGAGCCACCACATCCGGCAGCTGGAACAGGAATTCGGTATCAAAATTTTTAATATGGAAAAGCGAACCCTGGTTCCCACGGCGGAAGGCGCAGTGCTGATCAAGTACGCCCGGCGGATGATGGCGGTCTACAACAAGGCGCTGCAGGCCATCGAGGACAGTAGCAAGCAGCTCCGCCACCTGACGGTGGGAATCACTCAGACTGTGGCGGAGCATCGGATGCCCCAGGCCATCGCTCTTTACTGCCTGGAGCGGCCGGAAACGCACATTAGTATCACAACGGATACCATAAAGAATCTTTATACTGCGCTGGAGCTTTACGAGCTGGATATGGCGGTGGTGGACGGCCCGCTGCCGGCGTCAGGACTCAATTCGGTGCTGCTGGACACAGACTATCTCTGCCTGGTGGTGTCGCCGCAGCACCGGTTCGCGGGCCGTTCCAGCGTACTGCTTCAGGAACTGAAGGACGAGAAGCTCATCCTCCGCTCTTCGGGAGCGGGGACGCGGATCCAGTTTGACAGTTACCTGCTCAATCATTCTGAGAGCATCCGGAATTTTAACGTGATGCTGGAACTGGACAATCTGGCGACCATCAAGGAGCTGGTGGCCCTGAACCTGGGGGTGTCCATCATCTCCCGGAGCGCCTGCCGTGAGGATGAAAGGGCGGGACGGCTGGCGGTGGTGCCCATCGAGAACGCCCGGATGACCCGGGAGATCAGCCTGGTCTACCATCGGGATTTCAGTCATCCGGACGTCCTGGACGATCTGCGGAGAATCTACAATCGGCTGATTTAAGACGAAAAATACGGAAATCGAAACAGCGGCGGGGCCGAGGAAAAAAAACGCCTCGGCCCCCCCCAGGTTTAAAGGGGGCGGATAAAAACCGCCCGCAGCCAAAACCGCCCGGGGG
>CAKXAF010000118.1:2101-4541 GCA_934869045.1 uncultured Nitrososphaerota archaeon
CAATTTGTTTATTTAAGAGTAATATTACGTAAAACGTACCAGGGGGTGTCGGACGAAAATAAAGGTTTTGGCCCCGCCGCTGTTTTCAGGGGAGAGGATCAATCCGGCAGGCTGCCATACCGTCCTGGGGTAATGCCTTCGGCCTTGGCAAAGGCCCGGCGGAAGGTGCGGGAATTCGTGTAGCCGACCAGGGCGGCAAGCTCTTCACAGGTCCGGTTTTTTTCCTGGAGAAGCTCCTTGGCGTGGCGGACGCGGACCAGATTGATGTGGTCCAGGAGGCCCTCTCCGGTTTCGGCCTTGAAGACCCGGGAAATGTACTTGGGCGACCGCCCCATCGCCTCGGCAATGGCGCTGATGTTCAGGGAACTGTCTGTATAATGGGCCTCCACGTATTCCTGGATCCGGGTGGAAAGGCCGGTGGTCTCCCTTTCCCATGCGGCACGGGCAGTCGAGCAGGCATAGGCGAGCATCTGGAGAAAATCCCGCTCAAAGCTGCGCTCAGTGGAGCCTGCCAGCAGCTTTTCCAGCTGGGAGGTCAGTGCGAAGCGCTGGGACGCGTCGGAGACCGCTTCATAAAAGGCCGTCAAAACGGCGTTGATCGAGTCGGCCATGGTCAGGCGGAAGGCAGAGGGCGGCAGGCGGCGGTCGGAGTTGTCCAGGAGCTTCCGGGCGGCATCGGAGGCGGCGGCAAAATTGCCTTCTCCCACGGCATCTGCCAGTTCCCGGTTCCACTGTTCCCGGTATTGGAAACGTTGTTCGTCCGGCTCCCGCAGCTCCCGGGTGCGGATCGCCCCGAAGTCCCCGATGATGCCCTGGTAGCTCATGGCGTCCATGACGTCCTGATAAAGGGCGTGGATGCCCTCCGGTCCAGCCATAGTCCGGCTTACCGCCGCAGTCACACGAAGCTGGAGCTTATCTTCGAAGAGGCCGCAGAGATCGCCTGCTTTTGTAAAACAGTCTTCCTCCCAGTTCTTCTGCTCCGGAGACAGGGGGAAAAGGTAGAACAGAAATTGTCCGTCTTCGATTTTATAAAAGACGGGATAACCGGCCATGAGTTCGCTGAACACGTTGTCCACCGCGAAAAAGGCCAGCTCGTCAGCGTCCTCCGCTCCTTCCTGGGGCGGGACGGACAGGGCGGCCAGCCCAAAGCGCCGCCCGGCAAAGTCCAGGCCGAAATAGGATTCGGATTCGCTGGCCGGTATTTTTGGCACGCGGCCTTTGAGACGGGAAAGAAGGTACCGCTCCCGCAGAGCCTCCGTCTGTTCGGACAGCGCATCCCGCATGGTGCGGTTTTCGTCTTCCAGCCGGGACCAGGCCCGGCGGATATGCTCGAATTCGTTTCCGCCGCTTTCCGGGGGATCCATGAGCTTGAGAATGCCGGAGACCGGGCGGTAGTTTTTCCGAACCAGCAGCAGGGCGGACAGAAGGCCCAGCACCAGCGTGGCCAAGAGGCTGCCCAGGTTCAGGAGAAAGCAAAACTTTGCCTTTTTCCAGTAGATCTGCTTGGGCAGGAGCAGGGCGAAGCGCCACCCGCTCTGAGCGGAGTCCGCAGTGGCACAGATGTAGACTTCCCCGCCGGCCTGGACCCGGTCCGCGCCGGCGGGGAGCTGTTCCAGGCCGCTGGGGACCGGCGTTTCACCCGCGCTGGAGAAGGCGCCGGCCGGGATCCCCTCCCCATCCAGCAGCACCAGAGTCCCTTCGGACATTCCGGAGGCCAGCTCCTCAATCGTTTCCAGAGAAACGGAGAGAAAGACGTTGACGGTATTTTCCTCTGTGCGGAAGAGGGTGTTGGCGTAGACCAGGCTGCGCCCGCTTCTGCCTGGGTTCAGGCCGTCCGACACCAGAAAGGAGCCGGAGTAGGAGGCGGACAGGGCCTCCTTCCAGACGGCGTAGCTGGGAAAGCCCGGGTCGCTTAGCTGCAGCGCCCGGTGAAGATAGGCGCTCTGGTTGGCGGTTTCTCCGGTAAGAAGGTAGTCTTTTTCCGCCAGATAGACACAGAGGCCGGTGGACAGATCCGAGGCCCGATAGGCAGCCAGCAGCTTGTTCAACTGGAGCGCATCGTAGTAAAACTCCGGATCCTCCATGGGGGTACTGCTCAGCTGCTGGATCTGCTGCTTGTTGGCGTAAAGGAATGCAAAGGCCGAACGCTCCGCCTTCATCAGCTTGTCAATGCTGCTCTGAAGACTGCTCAGCATCAGACTGCTGGCATTGCGGACTTCCCTTTCCACCACCGACGACGTATAATAAGAGGTAAACGAGGAAGCCACGATGGGAATCAGCAGAATGAAGAGGTAGGACACCGCCCAGCTTATCGCGATGCTCCTGTTCTTTTTGAAGAAGCCTTTTTTCTCTTTTGGCTGTCTCATATCCAAAATCCCTCCCTGTCTTTTCATTATACGGCTTTTTGGAGGAATGGAAAAGCTCCTGCGGTGGATTTTGG
>CAKXAF010000118.1:4551-8008 GCA_934869045.1 uncultured Nitrososphaerota archaeon
CGGGAAAAGCGTCCTTTTGTCCGTCCCAGCTCCTTTTGGCGCTGGAAAACCTGGTAATTATCCGTTACAATACAGACATTCCAACCGTGGAACTTCACAAAAATAACAGGAGGAACGATTTTTATGAAACAGCTTCAGCGGATCCTTTCAGTCCTGCTTGCGGCCGGCTGCGCGTTGTCGGCCAGTGCCTGCGGTCAGGAGCCGGCGTCTTCTTCGTCGGAACCCTCTGTGCCTGCCAGCTCCGCTTCTCAGGCGGAAAGCTCCCAGGCGGAGCCTGCCGGGGTTACTTATCCCATTCCCGGAAACCTGAAATTTACCTATGCCATCGCAGAGGAGCCAGCCGTTACCACCAACGTAAAATCTCTGGCGGATACGCCCTTTATCAAAGCGTTGGAGGAAGCCACCGGCGTAACCTTGGACATCCAGCACCCGGCGGGTGCGGACGGATTCAGTATGCTGTTCGCTTCCGGAGCCCTTCCGGATATGATTTCTTACGATTTCTTTTCTTATCCCGGCGGTACGGCAAAAGCGGTCAAAGACAAGCTCATTTATCCGCTCAACGATTTGATCGATGAGAATGCCCCGGATTTGAAAGCGATACTGGAAAGCAACGACCTATACCGAAAGAGCATTCTGACTTCGAATGGCGATATTGCCGGATTTCCTTTTATCCGCGGTGACGACCTTCTGCTGACGAGCTTTGGCATGATTATGCGAAAAGATTGGCTGGATGATTTGAGCCTGGATGTGCCACAGACGCCGGATGAACTGTATCATGCTCTGAAAGCGTTCAAGGAGGAGAAAGGGGCTGAAGTGCCGCTGTCCCTAACCGCTGGGGACCTGTCCACTCTCTTTACCGGTGGTCTCATTACCAGCCCCTATGGCTTACCTAAAGCGGATTTTTACCAGATTGAAGGCACAGTTCATAACGGCTATATAGAAAATGGTTATAAGGAAGCCTTGGGATTTATGGCCAAGCTGTATGCGGACGGACTTTTAGACCCCAACTATACCACAATTGACTACAATACGGTTAGTGCCAACTTTATGGGTGGGATTTCCGGTATGACCGTCGGCGGCCTGGGGAGCGGCATCGGCAATTACCTCCAGACCATGGAGTCGCAGGATCCAAACTATGATTTGGTCGGCGTCGGATCCCTGGTGGAAAAAGATGGGGATATCCCCATGGCTAACCGAAGGGCTAACCCTGTTCCGGGAAACATGACGGTTATTACGCCTGCCTGTAAAAATAAAGAAGCCGCTGCCCAATTCCTGAATTACAACTACACGGAAGAGGGAAAAATGCTCTTCAACTTCGGCATCGAGGGAGTGAGCTACACGATTGTGGACGGGAAACCCACCTATACCGAACTGATTACCAATAATCCAAACGGTTGGACCATGCAGCAGGCTATGGCCCAGTACATGAGATCGTGGAACTGCGGGCCATTTGTTCAGGATAAACGTTACGGAGAGCTATACTTCGCGCGGCCTCAACAACAGCAGGCTCTTTCTGCTTGGTCCAATTCCCATGACGCTGATTACAGAATGCCTCCTGTCACCATTGCTGAGGCAGACCTGACGGAATATTCCAAGCTGTATGGCGACATCAGAACCTACGTTGACGAGATGCAGGTGAAATTCATCACCGGCGTTGAGCCGCTGGACAATTTCGACACCTACCTGGCCACCCTGGAGCAGATGGGCGTGAAACGTGTCATCGAACTGCAGCAGGCCGCCCTGGACGAATTCAACGCCCGCTGAGGCTTTTCCTGCCGGCATTTGGGGACGGGGAGGACCCGTCCCCTTTTTCGGGCGGCTTTTCCGTCCCACCTTGAAAAGAATGGAGCGTTTTTATGGTTACTGCTCGTCCCGCGGACGGAACCGGCGCGGGGGCCCGTCCCACCTTGAGCTCACGGCTGCGGAAGGATCTCCGGCTTTATGCCGGAGCCTATCTGTTGGTGCTTCCCGTGGTACTGTATTATCTGATCTTCTGCTACAAACCCATGTACGGCCTGATCATCGCCTTCAAGAATTTCAGTCCCGCTGCCGGGATTTTGGGCAGCGACTGGGCCGGAAGCCACGGGTTTCAGAATTTTATTGACTTTTTCGGGAGCTACTATTTCTGGCGGCTCCTGAAAAATACCCTGACCATCAGCCTGGCGACGCTGGCCTTTGGCTTTCCCGCGCCGATTCTGCTGGCGCTGCTTTTAAACGAGGTCAAGAGCACCGCCTTCAAGCGGGTGACCCAGACCATCTCGTACATGCCGCATTTCATTTCGCTGGTAGTGGTCTGCAGCCTGGTGAAGATCTTTACGGCGGATACCGGCGCGGTCACGTCGTTTCTGTCCCTTTTCGGGATGGAGAAGGTCTCGTTGCTTTCCAAGCCCCAATATTTTGTGCCGGTCTATGTGCTCTCGAATATCTGGCAGGAGGTGGGCTGGGGGGCCATCATATACCTGGCGGCCCTTACCGGCGTGGACCAGGAGCTTTACGAGGCGGCCCGCATCGACGGGGCCAGCCGCTGGCAGCAGACAGTCCATATCACCTTGCCGAGGATCGCCGCCACCATCATTATCATGCTGCTGCTTCGGCTGGGCGGCGTGATGAACGTTGGATTCGAGAAGATCATCCTGCTCTATAATCCGGGCATTTACGACACGGCGGACGTGATCTCCACATTCGTCTACCGAAAAGGCCTGCAGGAGTTCCAGTGGAGCTACAGTGCGGCCGTCGGCTTTTTCAACTCGCTGATCAATTTCCTGCTGGTGGCAGTGTTCAGCGAAGTCAGCCTGTGGTAAAGGGGGATTTGAATGGAAGACCGTTCGCTGGGCTACCGGATTTTCCGGTGCTTTAATACGATTTTTCTCTGCTTTTTGATTTTTGTGACCGTATATCCGATGTATTATGTGGTCATCGCGTCCTTCAGCGACCCCACGGCCCTTTCGCTGAATCCTGGGGCTCTGTGGTTGCCGCTGAAGCCCTTCACGCTGTCTGCCTACCGGCTGGTTTTTGCCAATCCCGTGATCGGGCAGGGATTTCTCAATACCCTTTTTGTCCTGGTGTTCGGCGTGGCTGTCAACCTGGTGCTGACGGTGACCGGCGCGTACTTTTTGTCCCTGAAGGGGCCGATGTTCAAAAACGCCGTGACCGTCCTGATTATTTTTACGATGTACTTTTCCGGCGGACTCATCCCCTCTTATCTCAACGTCCGGGATCTGCATCTGCTCAATTCCCTCTGGTCCCTGATCCTGCCGGGGGCGATCTCCACCACCAACCTGATCATTATGAAAACCGCCTTTCAGGCAATTCCGGAGAGCCTGCTGGAGTCGGCCTGGCTGGACGGCGCATCCCATGGGACGGTGCTGCTGCGGATCATGATCCCGCTGGCCCTGCCGACTCTGGCGGTCATCGTCCTCTATTATGGCGTAGGGCATTGGAATGCCTGGTTCAACGC
>CAKXAF010000119.1:0-923 GCA_934869045.1 uncultured Nitrososphaerota archaeon
TCGATATCCTCCAGCATATCCGCATCGCCGTCTTCTTCCGCCATTTCAATCATGGTCTGAGCATCCTCAAAAAGGGTGATCAGCTGCTCGTAGGCGTGAACGGACGCCTTCAGCGCACCGGCTTTTTTCAGTACCTTCTGGGAGTTCTCCATATCGTTCCAGAAATCCGGCTGGGCTGCCTGTTCGTCCAGCACTGCGATCTCCTTCCGCATTTCGTCGATGCCCAGAGCGGACGCAAGGTCCTTCAAATCCGGTTCGATGGCGCGCAAAGTCTGTTTTTGCTCTTCAATTTGAAGCATTGATTTCCCTCCGTAGTTTGGAATTGCTGTTTTCAAAAGATTCTTCTTCTATTATAGAGTAGATTTAGAATTCTGTAAAGATTTGTTTGATAAAAATTGACACTTATGCTATAATATTAAAGTGTACATTTCTGCCCGCCTCATGCGGGCCGGATACGCATCTACCGGAGCAGCCGAACGGACCGGCCGCCCCACGACGGAGGTCATTTATGTTCAAGTATAAAGGCATCCACTGTCCTCACTGTGGAAAAGAATTCAAGGAAAATGACCAAATCCTGATCTGCCCGGACTGCGGCGCACCCTACCACCGCGGCTGTATCGAAGAGCTGGGCCAGTGTATGTTCCAGGACCTGCACGCCAAGGGGGAAAGCTGGCAGCCGCCCAAGACTGCCGCGGAAGAGGCGGAGGAACGCTGCGACGGCATGGCGTCCCGGCGATGCAGCCGCTGCGGCACCATCAACAGCCCGGATAAGCTGTTCTGCGAAGTCTGCGGCACCCCCCTCAACCGGGAGGAGTCTGAAGAAGGAAGGACAGGCGCCGGCGGATTCCAGCAGTTCGGAGGCCCCGGACAGGTAGGCGGCCCAATTCCCGGCGTCCACCAGATGCCCTACAAACCTAATACCA
>CAKXAF010000119.1:933-6031 GCA_934869045.1 uncultured Nitrososphaerota archaeon
TCCTTATACCACTCCCTTCGGAGGGTTGGGCGCCGACGAGGAGATTGAGGAGATCCCTGTCAAGGATCTGGCCCTGTATGTGGGACAGAACACCCACTATTTTCTCCCCAAGTTCAAGGAAATCGCCACCCGGAAAAAGGCCGCCAGCTGGAACTGGTCTGCCTTTTTCCTGGACAGCATCTACCTGTTCTACCGCAAAATGTGGGGTTGGGCCGCGCTGGTCACGGTGATATCCCTCCTGCTCTCCCTTCCCAGTATGGTCATTTTTTACAACGCCATGCTTTTCAACGCGGGAGCGGACATGCTGATCAGCGAAAACACGTTGCTCCTTCTGGACAATGCCAGCAACATCTGCTACATCCTGTCCCTGGTAATGAAGCTGGCGGTGGCTGCTTTCAGCAACTGGCTATACAAGGAAACGGTTTTCCGGAACGTCAAAAAACTGCGGGCAGAAAGAAAAGATGCGCCGGACTACTCCACCGTCCTGACTGCCAAAGGCGGCGTATCCAAAACCGCCGTCATCATCTGCGTAGCTGTGACCTTAGTGCTGTCCTTCGCGATGTCCTTTACCATGGTCAGCGCAATTTTCAAACTCTATTGATTCCGGCGGAACTCCCGCCTACCAAAAACACGGAGGAACGTCCATGAAAATCAAAAAAGCAGTCATCCCTGCGGCAGGCCTCGGCACCCGGGTCCTGCCTGCTTCCAAGGCCATGCCCAAGGAAATGCTCTCCATCGTCGATAAGCCCGCCATCCAGTACATCGTAGAGGAGGCGGCCAAAAGCGGCATTGAAGATATTCTCATTATCACAAGCCGCGGAAAAACCACCGTCGAGGATCACTTCGACCGGTCGCCGGAGCTGGAAAAGCGCCTGCTGGATTCCGGAAAGATCGATGTGTACAACCAGATTGTAGATATCACCAAGCTGGCCAACATCACTTATACCCGCCAGCATGAGGTGAAGGGCCTTGGCCACGCGATTCTCTGCGCGAAGGCCTTTGTCGGGGACGAGCCCTTCGCTGTTCTGTACGGGGACGACGTGATCCTGGGCGAAAACCCTGTCTGCAAGCAGCTCTGCGACGCCTATGACGAATACGGCCTGGGCGTTGTGGGGATCAAGGAAGTCACCTTGGAGCAGATTCAGAAGTACTCCTCCATGAAGCTGGACAGTCTGGGCGGAAACCGCTATAAAATTACCGATATGATCGAAAAGCCCAGACCGGAGGAGGTTTTTTCCCTTTTCTCCATCCTGGGACGCTGTGTGCTGCCGCCGCGGATTTTCTCCATCCTGGAGACCATCCCCTACGGCTACGGCGGTGAGCTGCAGCTCACCGACGCCATGAAGGTCCTCGCCCAGGAGGAAGGCATCATCGGCGTGGATTTTGACGGCCGCCGCTATGACATGGGCAGCAAGCTGGGCATCCTGGAGGCCATCGTCGAGGTGGGGCTGACCCACCCGGAAACCGGCGACGGATTCCGCCAGTACCTAAAAAACATTGCGGAACGCCTGTAAAAAACGGCTGATCTTATTAGGAGGACATGATATGATCCGGCACATTGTACTTTGGAAGCTGAAGGAACAGACGGAGGACGGCGCCCGTGAGCAGAACGCCGCCGCCATCAAGGCCGGCCTGGAAGGCCTGGTGGGGCGGATCGACGGGCTGCTCAGGGCCGAAGTTACCACCAGCATCGCCCCCGGCGGCTATGATCTCTGCCTGTACAGCGAGCTGCGGGACGCGGAGGCCCTAGCTTTTTATCGAGATCACCCCCTGCACAAGGAGGTCCAGGCCCTGGTTCACCGCTCTATGACAGAGCGCGTCGCCTTTGACGGCGAGATCGCGTCATGCTGATCGAGGCGCTACAGGTGGGCGACCTGGAGCGGTTCCGTGGGCTACTGGACGAAGCGCGGTATGAGGAAGGCCGAAAGTCCCTGGAGGACGGGCAGTTCACTGCCCTCCGTCACGCTATCCGCGGCCGGGAGATCGAGGTGTACGTTGCCAAGGAAGGCTGTGTGCTGGTCGGCTTTTCTGCTGTATCCATACAGTTTCGGCTGGAATCCTGCACCTATGAGGCGGAGTTCCGCGGGCGCTACCTCCGCCCCCAGTACCGGACCTGCGGTTTAGAGACGCGCCTGAATGAATTTATGACCGATGCGCTGGAGATTCGGGGTCTTTCCCTTCCCGCCGGTTTCTGAAGCTGGAGGTTCACCATGTTTGGACAACAAGGCAAGAAAAAAGAATTCCTGCTGGAGGCCAAGGATATCCGTCCTCTGGTAAATACGCAGATGGGCTGTATTGCCACTGACCGCATCACCGTCGATGGGAAGCGCGTGGGCTTCTGCTACCGGGAAAAGACGGATGGGACCCATCCGGACACCGGCTGGCGCTTTTTCGCGGGGGACGAAAGTGACGAATATCTGGACAACCCGGACAACAGCTCCGTTTTCTGCCTCAATACCATTGCAAACTATGATCGGGACATCCTCCCTCTGCTGGACAGCCCGGCCGGAACCGCCTTTTTCCGTGACCCGGAGACCGGCGATTTTGTGCTGGATGCGGAATGGATGGAAGGGCAGTTTGATTGACACCTATAGGCTGTCCCCAATTTTTCAAAAAATGATCGTGGCGGAACAGCGCCCCCGGCCTTTCCCTCCGCTGTGGTAAACTAGTGTCTTCTGATATCTCAAGCGCGTCCAGCGCCCAATTGCGGGCATTCCGGACGCGCTTTTCGTTTTCTCCCGGCAATTTTCCCGGAAGCGTTTACAAATCCGCTGCTTTGTGCTATTCTGAAACATAGTGAATCAAATCAACAGCAAAGGGGATGGATTATGGAAAATCTGATGATCAGTGCCAACGCTGTACTTCCCCTGATGCTCTGCATCGGGGCGGGCTATCTCACCCGGCGGCTGAATTGGGCGGACGACGCTTTTTTCACTAAATGCAACAATTACTGTTTTAAAGCGTTCATGTCCCTGATGCTTTTTACTAATGTCTACGACGCGGATCTGAAGACAGCTTTCCAGCCCAAGCTGGTGCTGTTTACGGCAGCCGGCGTTCTGGCGGTGGCGGGAGCCGCCTTTTTGGGCGTCCGGCTTCTGGTGAAGGACCCCAGCCGCCGCGCAGTCCTCACCCAGGGAATTTTCCGCAGCAATTACGTTATCTTCGGTATTCCGGTCGCCGCCAACCTTTACGGCGAGGGGAATATCGCCACCGCAGCGCTGCTTTCCGCCGTGGCAGTTCCGATGTTCAATGTTCTGGCGGTTTTGACGCTGGAATATTATTCCACCGCCCACAAAAGCAGCTGGAAGGCCATTCTCAAAGGCGTTGTCACCAATCCTCTGATCCTGGGGGCCGCTGCGGGACTTCTGATGAAGCTGATGCCCTTCGGACTCCCCTACGCTCTCTCCAAGGCCATCGGCGACCTGGCAAAGATCGCCACTCCGCTGGCCCTGGTGGTGTTGGGCGCGACTTTTCACTTTCAGGCAGTGGGGAAAAACCTCCGCTACCTGACCATTGGCGTATTGGGTAAAACTCTGATTGTACCGCTGGTCATGATCCCTTTGGCTGTACTCTGCGGGTTCCGGGGCATTGAGCTGCTTTCCCTGACGATTCTCTTTGCCTCCCCTACGGCGGTCTCCTCCTTTACCATGGCGGAGGCAGCCGGACATGACGGAGAACTGGCCGGGCAGCAAGTCGTATTCAGTAGTCTGCTCTCCCTAGTCACGGTCTTTCTTTGGGTTTTCATTTTGAAAAGCTTTGCGCTGTTATAAACGATGAAAGGATGATACTATGGCTGAAAAAATCGAAAAACTGGATCCCAATTTCCGGAAGCAGGAGTTGAAGGGCGGGTTTTGCTACCGCGATCTCTACTCCTGTGAGAACGTGGCCGTCGGCGGGCTGTTTCCCGGGACCTTCTGCCGCATGAATCCGGAGATCCTGCCGCAGATCCCCTCTGAAGGCGTCCGGGAGCTGGCGTGGCACACCGCAGGTGCTACGGTGCGGTTCCGCGTGCCGGGCGGACGGTTTGCTGTCCGAATGAAGCTGCGGTATGGCGGCGACATGTCCCATATGCCCAGGAGCGGCATCGGCGGGCTGGACGTCTATTTTGGGACAGGAACGGGCCGTACCTTCTGTGCCGGTTTCCGCGGGGAGACCAGCGGCGCCCGGGACGTTGCCGGGGAAGTGACGCTTCCTTCCGGGGAAGAGGAGGTTTTGCTCCATCTCCCGCTGTACGATGGTGTGACCCAGCTGGAGCTGGGCTTCCCCGAAGGGATTCAGCCGGAACGACCCGCTCCCTACCGGATTGATAAGCCTGTCCTGTTCTATGGCTCTTCGATCACCCAAGGCGGCTGCGCCAGCCGTCCCGGAAATTGCTACACTGCCATGATTTCCCGGCTGTTGGACTGCAGCACCTGGAACCTGGGCTTTTCCGGCAACGCCAAAGGCGAACCGGAGATGGCTTCCTACATCGCGGAACTCCCCATGAGCGCCTTTGTCTATGACTACGACCACAACGCCCCCTCCAGCGAACACCTGGAAAGGACCCACCTGCCTTTCCTCCGCACCATTCTGGAGAAACAGCCGGATCTGCCGGTGGTGCTGGTCAGCAAGCCGGACTATCACAACTGCAATGCCAATCGGAAGGACAATGACAAACGCCGCGAAACCATTCTCCGCACCTACTTGTGGGCGCGGGAACAGGGATACCGGGTGGAATTTGTTGATGGCAGCACTCTTTTCAAGGGCCCATTTGCCATGGACTGCACGGTGGACGGATGCCACCCCAATGATCTGGGGTTCTCCTGCATGGCGCAGGGAATCGCGCCGCTCCTTCAGCGCATCATGAAATAGGATTCCTGCGGCAGGCTGCATAACGCCGGAAAAACCGGCGATACTTCTAGTAAATGCAATACAAGGAGGAACCGCTATGCCGCGTGGCGTCAGAAAAGCTGTTTGTTACGAAGAGGAACTGATGAAAATTGATGCCCAAATCACCAAATGGCAGAATACCATCGAGGAGCTCCGCCGCTCCCGAAAACAGCTACTGGAGGAAAAGGAGCGGGCTGTTGTTACCCGTATTGATGGCTGTATGGATTTT